>JBJFHC010000267.1:0-7991 GCA_051893275.1 Erysipelotrichaceae bacterium
ACCGATTAATCCTGCCAGATTAAATGTTTTGCTTGGAGCATAAAGAGAAACAGTGCGCATCTTTGCGTCTGATGAAACACTCTGTGTGGGAATATGCCTGAAACCAGGTCGAATAATATCCGCCCAGATTTCATCAGAAATTACTTTTACATCATATTTCTTATAAAGATTCATCACATCCAGTATTTCCTCATAAGTAAATACTCGACCACTTGGATTATGGGGATTGTTGAATATCGCAACCTTGATGTTTTCTTCCACAATCCTTTTTTCAAGATTAACAAGATCTATGCGCCAGATACCTTTTTCATCTTTATACATCGGATCATAGACCGGTAAATATCCATTATCCTCAAGCACATGAGTAAAGCCAATGTAGCAGGGGCTTTGAACAAGAACCTTCTCATGAGCTTCACAATAAACCTTAAGTGCTGAAGATAAACCACCCAGAACTCCGTTTTCATAGCCGATAGATTCTTTAGTAACTTCTTCATCATACATATCCTTGTGCCAGCTAATAATGGCGTTATAGTATTCATCACTCAGGTCAAAATAACCATAGGTCGGATATTTAATTCTTTCCTTTAAAGCTTCTGTAATGCTGGGTGCTGTATTAAAATTCATATCCGCAACCCACATTGGAATAATATCAAAACCTTCCTTAAGCTTTGCCCCTTTGGCAAAATGCTCGATATCCTTTTTCGGAATATCTACCGCAATAGAATCTTTTCTTTCAACAATTGTTTCAAAATCAAACATCTTATATACCTCTTCTGTACATTCATTATATTAAAAACTTATCTCCTTTGTTGTGCTAGAATAATTTTATGAATATAAAAAAACTGATACTTCTTTTTATCTGCATAATACTCTGTATTACATTATGCATATATAACGCCTGTGTTATAAACCCAAAACAGCTTAAAGTAAGAACCGAGACTATTGTCTCAGATAAAATAGATCCATCGTTTGATGGAACTTTAATTGTCTATTTTTCCGATCTTTATTATGACGATGAAAACATGTTAAATCTTTTAACAGATCTCATTAACAATGCTGACCCGGATGTCGTAATATTCGGAGGTGATCTGTTAAAACAGAATGACTCTGATACTGTCATTAATTATCTAAAGACAATTAACAGTCATTATGGCAAATATGCGGTATATGGAGAAAATGACTATAAAAATATTGATACAGTAAACAGAATATATGAAGAAAGTGATTTTGAAGTTCTCTGCAACAGAGGAATCAGAATCTTTAATGAAGATGGCGAATATTTCAATCTGGTAGGTTTAGATTCTTTAAGTAATAATCAGAACTATAGTCTGGCTTTTGATGGTATTTCCAGCACAAACTACACTTTTGTCGTCGCGCATGAACCAGACAGCTTTGATAAAATAAGCTACAGCTTTGATTATATGCTGAGTGGTCATTCTCTGGGTGGCGAAGTATATCTTCCTTTAATGAATGTCTTTAACCGTCCTTATGGTGCCGTTAATTATTATCATGGTAAGACAAACAGTTCAAATAAAATACTGGATATTACTAATGGCGTGGGCTCAAAAGAAAAAAGCGCCCGCTTTATGGCAGACGCTGAAATAGTTTTCTATCAGTTAAGATCTCATTAATTTCTCTATATCGTCAGCTTCCTTGACAATATTTTCCGAAAGATTGATACAGCCAGTACCGGTAATCAAAAGATCATCTTCAATACGGATACCGATATTTTCGTCTTCTACATAGAGTCCCGGTTCATTGGAAATAATATTGCCAGCTCTAAGTGTCTGACCCATACCGCCATCAATATCATGAACATCAAGACCAATATGGTGAGAAATACCATGATAATAGTATTCACTTACCGGTTTATTTAAACCATGCTTTGGAAGCTCTGTCTCATAATACTTAATAACCATATTGTTTAAATCTCTTATCTTAACACCAGGCCTGGCGTTTTCCTGCACCATTTTATTGGCATTAAGCACAATGTTATAGAGCTCTTTCTGACGGTCGGAGAACCTGCCATTAACCGGATAAGTACGGGTAATATCGCCACAATAATGACGATAAGTTGCGCCCAGGTCGGTCAAAAGAAGATCGCCATCTTCCATAGTCTGATTATTGTCGCTGTAATGGAGCACTGTTGCCCTTTTACCTGAGGCACAGATAGTTTTAAAAGATGTCTCATTGCATAGGTTTTTAGACAGTGCAAAGGTAAAAAGGCCATCCATTACCATTTCATTTAAGCCTGGTTTTACAGACTTCATCATTGCCTCAATTCCGCTTCTGGTAATATTTATAGCCTGCTTAAGACAGGCAATCTCATATTCATCCTTTACTAGCCTTAAAGAGGCAATATGTGGAAAAATATCCTTAACTTCCAGCCATGGATTAGCTTTCTTCAGTTTCTTTGATTCCCTTACCGCTATGCTTTCGCCATCTTCTTTTTTAAAGAAATCAAAATAAACATTTACGCCAAAAGCCCGATAGTTTTCCAGTCTGGCGTTAAGATAAGGGAAACAGTTAGCATAATCATCAATATTTTCGATTTCCGATATTTCTGTAGCCTCCTCAGGAAGCATTCTGCCACCTACCCACTTGGCCATAAGCGGATCAAAAGGCATAATAAACAGCTTCTCAGAAATAAGCCCTTCCCTGTTTTCAATAACCAGGGCCATATCTTTGCCGTCAATGCCGGTCAGATAATAGAAGTTTCTATTTACATTAAAATGATCCTCAGTATATTCATTATCATTTGAATAAACAACAATTATTGAATTATTGCCCAGATCCTTAATCAGTTTATCTCTTCTGGATGCATAAATATTCATTAAAAAAGTTCCTCGCTTTCATCCTTGTCACGATATGACAGCTTTACAATTTCGTCATTATCGATGCACTCCTGAATTAAAGACTCATAATCAAACTTAGACTCGTAGAAAAGACATTCCTTTTCCTTTGGCTTGGTAACCGGATTCTTGGGGTCAAAAATAGTGCAGCAGTCCTCATATGGCAGGATTGATGTCTCATAAGTGCCAATCTTATTGGCCATATCAATAATTTCCAGCTTATCCATCATACATAAAGGACGCAGAATCAAAGTATCACAGACCTTGGAAATAACGGTAATAGATTCTGGAGTCTGTGAAGCTACCTGACCAATTGATTCACCATTGGTGATTACCTTAATCTTGCGGCTTTGAGCCAGTCTGTCGGCAATCCTGTACATCATACGTCTCATAATAGTAATGGCATAAGACTCATTAGTGTGCTCATAGATTGCCAGCTGCAGCTTTGTAAAAGGTATAATATGCAGAATAATATCTTCCTGATATACACTTAATATACGACAGAGATCCTGTACCTTGTTTAAAGCCTGTTGGGACGTATAAGGCTGTGAGGCGAAGTGAATGCATTCAATCTTCAATCCTCTTTTCATTGTCATATAACAGGCAACTGGTGAATCAATACCACCACTGGTCATAACCAGAGCCTTGCCGTTGATACCTGTAGGATAGCCACCGATTCCTCGAACCTTTTCATCCATCACAATAAAATTTGCATGGTCTACTACCACATATATTGTCAGATCTGGATTATGCACATCAACCTTCAGTTCACTGTTCTTTAAAACATAGCCAGCTACCTGACGGTTAATATCATCGCTTCTTAAAGGATACTGCTTATCACTTCTTTTAGTATGCATCTTGAAGGTTTTATAATTGCCCTTCTGTGCCAGCTTTAAGGCCGTTTCCTTTAAAACATCCAGGTCCCTTTCCACAATTAGTGAACCAGAAAAATAAGCATAGCCAAAAACAGTTTTCAGGCATTCCTTAATTTCCTCGTAGTTTTCATCATTAAGTTTAATGAATAAACCATCATGCATGGTTTTATATTCCAGCTTCGCAAAATCCTTAAGCCTGTTCTTTATATTGGCTGTAAGCTTTCTGGTAAAATCTTTCTTATTCTTTCCCTTGGTAGAAAGCTCACCATATCTTACAACAATATGGTCATATTTAAGCTCCATATTCCTTAATTGCCTCCTTTATACATTTCATAAAATAATCTATTTCTTCTTTTGTATTAAGATAATCAAAAGACACTCTTATTGCATAATCCTCATCAACGCCAATGGCACTTAACGCCCGATTAGTACCGTGTTCCCTGCTTGAACAGGTAGACTTGCTGGAAACCATAATGCCCTTTAAATTAAGTGCATTTAACATAACTTCTGATTTAACCGGAGTAGAAAGATTAATAAGCGAGTCAATACCCACATTATTGATTCTTAAACCCGATACCTTTTTAGCTTCACTTATAAAATACTCATTTAAAGAATGAATGTAATCCTTATATTTATCCTTATTCTCCAGAGCTATTCTTAAAGTCTTGGCAAAACAGATATTAACCAGGGCATTTGATGTACCTCCACGTATGCCAAACTCCTGCTGACCGCCATTAATTAGTGGCAGAAGATTTACATGCTGCTTCTTAATAAGAATACCGCTTCCCTTTAAGCCATGCAGCTTATGAGCCGAAAAAGATGCCAGATCAATATTCTTCAGACTGAAATCAAGTTTGCCTATGCCCTGAGTCAGATCACTATGGAAATAAGTGCCGCTGTTTAATTTAACAGCTTTTCCAATTTCATCAATATCGTTAATGGCACCTATCTCATTATTGACAAACATAATAGATACCAGTATGGTATCACTTCTTAATTTCTCTTTAACTTTTTCTGCAGAAATAACTCCATTTTTATCAGGTATTAGATAGTCTACTTCAAAGCCAAAGTTTTCTTCAAGCTGTTTAATGGCATTATGAGCGCTGGAATGTTCATAAACCGATGTAATAATATGCTTGCGCTTAGTCTGATTAAGACATAAGCCCTTGATAGCCAGGGAATTGGCTTCCGAAGCACCAGAAGTAAAAATAACTTCCTTTTCATCTACTTTGAGCAGATTCGCAATATTTTTTCTGGAAGTTTCCATCATACGATAAATAGCGACGCCATCATCATATAGAGCATCGCTATTACAGTAATATTCATCTAAAAGCTTTTTATATGTCTTAGAGACTTCTGGATTTAAAGAAGTTGTCGCAACCGAATCAAAATATACCTTTTTCACTACTTATTCTCCAGAATTTTCTCGTTGGCAGTATTTGGGAAAAGAGTCTCCATACAGCTTATAGCCATGGTTAAAGCCTTGGTATATTCACCATTGATATAGGAAAATTCCGCATTGGACAAGTCTCTATCCACTTCTGGATAGGTTGAACGATACTTGTTGCCAAAGACAATGGCATTTTCAACCATTATAGCCATACCAACAATATTATTGACATTGTTATAGAAGGTATAAATATAGTCAATAGACTCATCAAGAACCTTATTAAGTTCTTCGATATTGAGAGGAATTTCCTCTAAAAGCTCCTTAATACGGGCAACCTTGATTCTGCCCTTCTTGAGATCTTCTTTATAGCTGGCGGCAATAGCTGGAAGGTGGTATTCATTGACCTTGACTTCTATTTCATTGAGCACAACCTGCAGCTTGACAAGCTGAGTTCTGGCTCTTTGTTCATCATTGGAGTTCTTGTCAATCTTTTTCTTATATCCTGACAACAGCTTATTATCTTCTTCGACTTCTATAAGCAGTTTAGAGAAGTCTTCCTTTATCTTTGAAGCAGGCATTTCATTATGATCAAAACTACCCAGCAGGGCAATCTGCCTTGACTGATTAATCTTAACGTTACTGTCAGCCTTATCTACCGATACCTTGGCCTCATTCATATCAAAACGGCTGGCATCCTTCTGATAGGCTGTATTTATATAATTCAGAAGATATTTAACTTCACTTATATTTCTGGCAACTTCATCTGAAATATTCTTAACCGCATTAAAGTCAGCTGTTTCCGATTCAATTGATGAAAGAATCTCATTCAATTCCTTCTTGATCGAAACAAGCTTGGCTGAAACACCATCAGTATTGGCATTCATCAGATCCCTGGTAGCTTCATTTAAAGCCTTTCTGGCTTCTTCAATCCGCTTATCAATATCAATATGAGCCAGATATACACCTCTTTGACGGGCCAGTGCATACTGTCTGTCTATTTCCTCCAGCAGTACCGGAAGCACACCCTTGGCTTCCTTAACCAGATCTGGCAGCTCAGCACAAATCTTTTTAATGTCCTCAATATCAACATCAATCTCATCCATAATGTTCTGAGCCTTGACGTAATCATTGGCATAGAGCCATTCCTCTGACTGCGAAAACTTGTCTTCAATTATTTCCAGTTTTTTAGAAACACCTTCATAGGCAACAGAGAATGAATTTGAATGTTCATTTACTTTCATCTTTACTTCAAGATAGCGTTCCTTCAGGCGGGTTGAAAACTCTCTCTGCTGATTTTCTTTATCCGCAAACTGTTCCAGAAACTTGTCTATCTGGCTTACTTCCTTTTCCGTTTCCGCTATAAAATCCTCTGTTTCTGACAACAGAGACTTAAGACTCTTATAGTTATGGTTGGCAAAATCATCATCTATTTCTACCAGCATGTCATTGATTGAATCAATATCACGCTGAGTATTTTCATACTGTTTATAGTAAGATTCAATCTGTTCCGCTGTATCTTTATTGCGTCTGGCCATTGCCTGAGCCTTATTTAATTTAAAGGCCAGCGGGATAGTCTTTATCGCGTTGAATCTGACGTTTATATCCTCTATCTGTTTTGCGTATTTGGTCTTTCTGGTATTTCTTACCAGTACGACTATGATGATTACCACCAGTAATAATAAGATGCCAAGAATAATTAATATAAGCTGCTGTTTATTTCCCATAACAATAAAAATTTTACTATTAAAAAAACAACTTTTCAATTGACTCTGTTCAATATTATAAGTTAAAATATTTAAGCACATCGTTTTAAGCATGTAAAGTTTATCCCCATGCGTTGGTACCGTTAAGGTGAATAGTAGAGTAGCTTTAGCTCGAAAATCCAATACCAACACTACGATAAATGATTTACACCTTAATGGATGATTTAAGGAGGAAGAAAAATGGCAAGAAACACAGGTCCAGTATGGCGTATTTCTAGACGCTTAAACTTCTCTATTCTGGAAACAGGAGAAGAACTGGCAAAGAGACCATATATCCCTGGTCAGCATGGTTCACCAACCAAGAGAATCAAGCAGTCAGGCTATGGTCAGCAGAAAGCTGAAAAGCAGAAAATCAGACATATGTACGGTCTGTCAGAGAAGCAGTTCTACAACACATATTTAAGAGCTTCTAAGATGGCTGGTGTAACAGGTACTAATCTGTTCATCCTGCTGGAATCAAGACTTGATAACCTGGTTTACAGAATGGGCTTCGCTACTACAAGACGTGCAGCCAGACAGTTAGTTAACCATGGTCATATCCTGGTTGACGGCAAGAAGGTTGATATCCCTTCAGTACAGGTTAAGCCTGGTTCAACAATTGAAGTAAAAGAAAAGTCAAGAAATATGGCCTGTATTACTGCTTCACTTGAATCAACACTTTCATTCAAGGACTTTGTTGAAGTAGACAAGGACAACAAGAAGGGCAAATATGTTCGTCTGCCTGAAAGAAAAGAACTTAACAGTGAAGTTAACGAACTTCTGATTATCGAATACTACAATAGATAATAGTTCTATAAAGCTGCATAACCTGCAGCTTTTCTTATACAAAAAAAAAAAAAAAAGACAGCCATAGCTGTCAGAACAACAAATAAACAAGTTTCAAGCCTCTTTTAAGCCCAATGCTTTCCTGCAGGGCTATAGAGGCTTTATTATCAGTTTCTACCTGTGTATAAGCTATTAAACCTCTATTAATGCATTCCTTAATCATATAAGACTCCAGAGCCTTTCCATAGCCTTTATGACGGTATTGTTCAAATACCTTTAATATACCGACACATTTTTCTACATGCATACCCACAAAACCAACTATTTCATTATTCATTAGACCAAA
>JBJFHC010000268.1:0-2056 GCA_051893275.1 Erysipelotrichaceae bacterium
CCCTTAATAATTTATTGCCAAGAAATATATCCCCAGTATATGAAAGCTCCCCGATAAAAAGCTTGCCAAAAGTAGTTTTTCCTGATGCCACCCTGCCGGTTATACCAATTATTTCACCTGGTTTAGCCTTAAAAGATATATTGTTTAAAAGTATGTCACCATCATGGTAACCAAAGGAAACATTATTTACCGAAAGTTCTTTGCCAAAATCCATCTCTTCATCTTTATCATAATCGCAGTATCTCAGATATGGCTTAATACGTTTCCAGGAAACCTCTGCTTTCTGTACAGCATTAAAAAGCTTGGCTGCCTTTGAAGACTTGAGTGCCAGTTTCTGGTAACAGGAAAAATAGGTGGTAAAAGCGGCAATGTCCCAGATGGATTTCTGAATGTTTAAGACCCCATAAATTATTACAAGCACTGCACCAGTCATGCAGATAAGCTGATAAAGCGGCTGCATAGAATTCTCATAAATATTGGCTCTTACGGCCTTGTTTTCATAATCTAGCAGATTATTCTCAAATAACGCATTACGATTTGATTCCTGCCCATATACCCGATAAGTCAAAGCATTATCAATTCTTTCAAAGCTGGCACTGTTTAATAAAGCAGTACTTTCTTTATATTTTCTGACGTTTCTTTCAACCACAGTCTTCAGCTTTTCAGCCAGTATATAGGCAATTAAGGGAAATATCATGCACACAAGCGTTAGCTTGCAGTCATATATAAGGAGCATTACCATATATGAAATCATTACCACACCTGTATCAAAGAGTTCAGTAGTAAACTTGCGCATCCCCTCCGCACAGCTTTCAACATCGGAAATTACTTTGGTCATTACTGTTCCTGTATTCTCACTGTCTTTTAAACCGGAGTTAAGCAGATTGTTAAATACAGTCATGCGCATATTCTTATTAATACTGTTGGCAAATTTACGTACATAAAGCCGCTTAAAATAGCGCATCAGCTGCACTACAAAAACCGTTATAACGTAACAGATACATAATAGAATCATTGATGAAACTTCTTTTGTGCCACCCAGAATATCACAAAGATACTGCACCATTTTCCCTTCAAACCAGGGAGTGAATGTTAGCCCTACATTGTAGATAATTCCTGTCAGTGCAACAATTAGCAGATTCCATTTTTCCTTTAAGAAATAATAGCTTACTCTGTCAGTTTTCATTTACTTTTGTCCTCAGCTTATTTATTACTTCAGGAAAACCTTTCCTACTTTCAGCTTTTGAACGATAATACAGCTTATCAAGTATATTTACAAAATAATCCATTTCGTTGTCATCAAGTTCCTCAGTAAGCCACTCATAAAAAGTATCCTCAATCAGTACTTTAGACATTTTAAGCTTCTCAGCCTTTGAAGTCGCATAAATAAAACTGCTTCTGCCATCATCCGGATTATCTTTGCATACAAGATAGCCTTTCTTCTTTAAAGAAGCTACCCTCCTGGCAATAGCTGCCTTATCTGTATTAAGCTCTTTTACAATTTCTTTCTGAGTAATACCGGGATTGTGTCTTACAAGATGAATAAGTTCCATCTCACCTGAGCCAATCCCTTCTTCTTTCATCATTTTGACTAACAGTTTATTTGTTTCTCTGGCAATTTTAGTAATCTGTCTTTTTGTCTTATCCATAGCTTTCAGAAATAGTTGTAGTATCAACTAATATGATGATACTACAACTATATGTCTTTAAACACCACTTTATTATTTCTTTTGTTCAAAAAGACACGGTTCTTCTTTTACGTTGATTATAATTTGACCTTTTGTCATTCATGTAAGAAGCACGATCTGATAAGGCAATAATAGTGGCAGTAATTCTAAAAATGCAATGAAATTAAGATTATTAGCTCTAATTTTGCAGTAAATACTAGATTATTGGCTCTATTTTTGTTGTATGGATATAAAGATTAGACTTATAATATAGACAGCGGAGGTTAAAACAATGACATATCTCAAAAGAAAGATAGACTCTTTTCTGGAAAACTGGTTTAAAGACGACAACAAGAAACCATTGATTGTAAAAGGAGCCAGGCAAATAG
>JBJFHC010000269.1:0-2047 GCA_051893275.1 Erysipelotrichaceae bacterium
CCAGAAATAAAGCTTTCGATTATATTTCTGATAGCGCATTGGCAGATCCAGCCAGTTTTTCTTATCGACTATTGACTTCAAATGCGAAAAAGCTTCAAAACCATATTTTCCATGATACATGCCCATGCCAGAGTTTCCAACTCCGCCAAAAGGAAGTCTGGAACTTGCCAGATGGATAACGGTATCATTTATACAGCCTCCACCATAGCTTAATCTGGTGCTGAGCTCTTTAATATGTTTTTTGTTGTCAGAGAAAATATATAGAGCCAGTGGTTTATCCAGCTTATTTAAAGTATCAATGATATCCTCATATCTTTCATAGCTTAATATTGGTAATAGAGGACCGAATATCTCTTCCTTCATTATTTCATCATCAAATGAAACCTTATCTATTACTGTTGGTTCTATTTTCAGCTCAGAATAATTTCCACCATAGACAACTTTATCTTTATCTATTAAGCTTAATAGCCTGTTTAGATGTTTCTCACTCACAATATTTACATAATCATCATTATTCAGGGCATCTTGATACTGAATTTCTATCTGCTTTACTATTTCCTTAACAAGCTCATCCTTTATGCTCTTGTGACAGAAAACATAGTCCGGAGCTACACAGGTCTGACCGGCATTAAGAAACTTGCCAAAGACAATACGCTTAGCTGCCAGTTTGATATTAACCTCTTCATCCACAACGCAGGGACTCTTGCCGCCCAGCTCCAGCACACAGGGTATTAGATTATGGCTGGCTTTTTCCGCTACTATCTTTCCAACTTTTGTAGAACCGGTAAAGAATATCATGTCAAAACGCTCATCCAGCAGTTTGTTTGCCGTTTCAATGCCACCATTAACTACGGCTATATATTCTTCATCAAAATTATCCCGAATGATTCTTCCGATAAGTTCTGAAGTATTTGGAGATAGTTCACTTGGCTTGATTATTGCGGTATTGCCGGCCGCTATGGCATCTACCAGCGGTTCAATGCTTAGAAGAAAAGGATAGTTCCATGGTGCCATAATAAGCACAGTTCCAAAGGGTTCTTTTTTAATATATGAGTGTGCATGAAACTGACTTAAAGGTGTCAGCACTCTTTTGTCTCCTGATAGAGATTCGATGTGTTTAAGCATATAGCTGATTTCTGATAAAACCAGGCCCATTTCACACATATAGGTCTCATAGTCGGATTTATTGAGGTCTGTCTTTAGAGAAGCATAGATATTCTGTTCATTATCTTTTATTGTTTTATAAAGCTTTTTTAAAGCCCTCTTTCTAAAATCGATATCTAAAGTAATACCGCTTTTAAAGTATTCTTTCTGTCTTTTAACAAGTTCCTTAATTTTCATCTTCCATCATCCTCATATAGTAGCCACTTAATTCCTCTTTATCCATAAATCTGGGAACCGGATATAAAGGGGTAGCTTCTTTATAGGCATAGTTTATCAGTTTATCAATGTCCTTTTCCTCAACCACCTTTATATCTTCAATATTCATTTCTTTAATCATATTCTCAATTCTGGATACAAAGATTTCAAAAGTTTCTTCTTCAGAAGTGTTCTCATCAGCTATTTCACAATATACTGCCATCTGCTTAATCTTATTATATATGCAGTTTCCATATCCTCTTAAAATCATTGGCATAATAATCGCATTGGCTCTACCATGAGCTATACCATATTCACCACCAAGTGATTGGGCAATGGCATGAATATAGCCAACATAGGATCTGGAAAAAGCTACTCCAGCCTTATAGGAAGCAATCAGCATATTCTTTCTGGCTTCATAGTTTTGAGGTTCATGATAGGCTATAAGCAGATTGTCAAAAACCATCTTAGAAGCTTCAAGAGCACATTTTCGGGTAAAAGCTGTAGTAGAGTTGCCGATATAGGCTTCAACCGCATGACATAATACATCCATGCCACAGCCGGCAGTCACGCTTTGAGGAAGAGTAAATGTTGCCCTGGCATCAAGCAGAGCCACATCCGGCATTAAAGGAAAGGAATTGATGGTATATTTATGTTTGGTCTTTTCATCAGTAATAACTGCAGTAAT
>JBJFHC010000270.1:0-7922 GCA_051893275.1 Erysipelotrichaceae bacterium
GACACTTTGACTGTTTTATGTACTCTTTCGATATTGCCGGCACCATAGTTCTGGCCAGCGATTGTCGATATGGCTACACCCAGAGCACCAGAGAAGTTCCAGAAGAAACCATCTATCTTGTCTAAGGCGGTATAGGCGGCAATGGTAGCTGTGCCAAAACTGTTTACGCAGGACTGGATATAGAGGTTGGATATAGAGTAGACAACTGTCTGAATGCCGCTTGGAAAACCAATCGCCACTGTTTTCTTTAAAAGATCTGAGTCATAGCCAAAATCCTTAATATGGAAACGGATGCAGTCATCAGAATTCATAAAGACAACTATCACAAGCACTGCCGAAACTATCTGGGCAATGACAGTAGCCAGGGCTGCACCAAAGACACCCATATTAAGTTTTGCGACAAAAAGATAGTCAACAGCCACATTCACAAGGGCACAGATCATCAGAAAATAAAGCGGTCTTTTAGAGTCGCCAATGGCCCTCAGTATTGAAGCTCCAACATTATATATTAAAGTAGGTATTAAACCCAGAAGAAAAGTCGACATATAAGTTAAAGACAGAGGATACATATCATCCGGTACACCCAGCAGCCTAAGCATATATGGTGCACAGAATAATCCCAGAGCTGTCATGATAAGCCCAAAAACCACCGCAATAAAGAAACCGGTCTTTACCGCTCTGGATACTCCATCCCTGTCGCCTCTTCCATAATACTGAGCCACAATAACAGTTACTCCGCTTGATAAACCAAGAATAAAATTAGTTATTAAACCAATAGAAGTACCAGTCGAACCGCCAACGGCCGCCAGAGCTTCAGTACCTACATATTTGCCGACAATCATGGCATCAACGGTGTTATAGAGCTGGTTTAATACATAAGTTAAAAGTACTGGTATAAAAAATATCAGCAGCTGTTCACTTATTCTTCCGTTTAAAATATCTTTTCTGATACGATTCATCTTAATAATCATAATACATTTACTCAAAAATTGGATAAAATTATTATTGATTATGATTAATTTAAAACTTATAGATATAACCGAACTGAATGTCGATGCCATTGTGAATGCCGCCAACGAAGACTTAAGACCAGGAGGAGGGGTCTGTGGCATCATTTTTGCGAAAGCCGGCTATGACAAACTTGAAAGAGCCTGTGAGGTAATTGGCCACTGCAGAACCGGTGAAGCCGCAATAACCTCTGGCTTTGATCTGAAGGCCCGCTACATCATTCATGCCGTTGGACCTGTCTATATCGATGGACAGCATAATGAAAGAGAATTATTATTTAAGGCCTATGATAATTCCATGAAACTTGCCAGACAATGTGGCTTAAAATCCATCGCCTTCCCGCTTATTTCCGCCGGCATCTATGGCTATCCCAAGAAAGAAGCCTTTCTTGTGGCCTATGAAGCCCTTAATGCCTATAAAGACATGGATATAACCCTTGCCGTAATTGATCAGTACACATACAATCTGGGATATAAACTATATGAAGATTTCAAAAGAGACCATCAAAGTTAATGATTCACTATTAACACTTAGAGCTCCCGAAACCGAAGATGCACAGATACTGTTAAACTTCCTGAAGAAAGTATCTGGTGAAACACCATATCTTATCAGAACTGAGGAAGAAGTAAATATACCGTTAGAAAAAGAAATATCATTTATCAATAGAATAAACAGTTCAGATACAGACTTCATGATTCTGGCCTTTTTAGATGACAAATTTATTGGAAACTGCTCAATGACTGCCCATCCATTTAACAGACAGAAACATCGAGCCGATATGGGCATCGCCCTGCTTCAGAAGTATACAGATCTTGGCATTGGCACCATCATGATGGACAGGCTGGTAAACAACGCCATCAATAACGGTATTGAAAAACTCGAACTTGATGTCTTCTCCCAAAATGAAAAAGCCATCCATCTTTACAATAAATACAGTTTCAAAGAATATAACCGTATCCCAAATTACTCAAAATATAAAGATAACACTTATGATGACCTTATCTATATGGTCAAAGACTTAAAACAAACCATTTCTGTAAACAATAATGATTATCATATCATCAGATTACTGGGCAAGGGAAAAGGTGGCTATTCCTATCTGGCCCTTAAGGACAATCAGAAATATGTCCTTAAACAGATCCATCATGAACCCTGTGACTACTACAGTTTCTCCAATAAAATAGAATCCGAATATAACGACTACCAGAGATTAATAAATACAGGACTATTGATGCCCAGAATGATTGACATCGACTTTGAAAACGAAAGAATAATCAAAGAATATATCGAAGGACCATCTATATCTACACTGGTAAAAAAGAAACTGATGAAAGATGTTTATTATTCACAAATCAACGAAACCGCAGACATTCTAAAAAAACATAATCTCAATATTGATTACTATCCTACCAACTTCATAGTTCTAAATGATTTACTGTATTACATAGACTATGAATGCAACACCTACATGGAAGAATACAGCTATCAGGTCTGGGGCAGACAGTACTGGCATTAAAAACTGTTACAGAACAAATTTATAGGCTGTTCTGTAACAGTTTTAATTACATATCAAAAATATCCGCATGGCTGCCTGTGTCAATAAGCGTTAGGACAAGGATATCATCTCTTTTCATATAAACAAGAAGCCAGTCGGGCTGTATATGGCATTCTCTGAACATTTTATGTTCACCTTTTAAGCCATGATCTCTATATTTTTCTTCTAATGGAATGTTGTTCTGAAGTTTATTAACCACCTCTTCCATTAACGCCAAATCTAGACCTCTTTTCTTAGCCAACTTCAATCCTTTTTAAATTTGCCAGTTATTCGCAATTTATAAGGCGTTAATCAAGCTCCTTCAATATTTGAGAGAAGCTATCATAAGTTTTTGCGTTAGGATCCATACTGATTTTTTCAGCTTCTTCCATCGCTTCTATCACCTCTGGCTTATATTTTGGCATTGATACTTCAAAAGGTATTCCTCCCCTTAAAACGCACTGTCTCAAGAAAATATTTACTGCACTTGACATATCTAAACCAAGTTTTGAAAAAAGTTCGCTTGCCTCTTTTTTCAGACTCGAATCAATTCTGATTTGTGTGGGCACTGTAGACATTTTGTTGATCCTCCTTTTTCTAATCTGTTTATATTTTATTATCTTTTTTATTTTTTATCAATCATTTGCTTTACATTGTAATGTTATTATGTTGCGTTTGTATATTCACAATAAAAAACTGTTACAGGGAATACTATAACAGTTTTTATAAAATCTACTTATTATACATCTGTTCGTAGTACTTCAGATAATCGCCGGATGTTACATCATCCATCCATTCCTGATTATTCATATACCACTCAATTGTTTCCTTAATACCGGATTCAAAATTATACTTAGGCTTCCAGCCCAGTTTAGTCTCAATCTTGGTTGGGTCAATGGCATATCTTAAGTCATGGCCCTTTCTGTCACTTACATAAGTAATGAGACTCTCAGGCTTATCCAGAGTCTTAAGAATAGTCTTTACAACCTCAATGTTGTGTCTTTCGTTATGACCGCCGATGTTATATACTTCACCAATGGCACCCTTTCTCATAACCAGATCAATACCTGAACAGTGGTCATAGACATGCAGCCAGTCTCTGACATTTAAGCCATCACCATATACTGGAAGTGATTTATCGTGTCTGGCGTTATTGATCATTAATGGAATCATCTTCTCAGGGAACTGATATGGGCCATAGTTATTTGAACATCTGGAAATAGTAGTCTTTAAACCATAGGTTCTATGATATGCATTTACCAGCAAATCAGCTGAAGCCTTGGAAGAAGAATATGGGCTTGATGTATGAAGCGGTGTTTCCTCAGTAAAGAATAAGTCAGGTCTGTCTAATGGCAGATCACCATATACTTCATCAGTAGATACCTGATGATATCTGTCTACGCCATATTTAAGGCAGGCATCCATCAGTACTTCAGTACCGATAATGTTGGTTCTTAAGAATACTTCAGGATCCTTGATTGAACGGTCAACATGTGACTCAGCCGCAAAGTTAACTACCATATCAAACTTCTCTTCTTCAAAAAGCTTATAGATATTTTCTCTGTCACGGATATCCATCCTGACAAACTTATAGTTTGGTCTGTCCTTGATGCCATCCAGATTCTTCAGATTGCCGGCATAGGTCAATAAGTCCAGCGCTACATATTCATCCTCAGGATGATTATCCAGTTCATAATACATAAAGTTTGAGCCGATAAAGCCGGCTGCACCTGTTACTAAAATCTTCATACTTCTCCTTATATTAATTCTGCATCTTTTAAATATCTGCCCAGGGCATCCTTCCATGAAGGAAGCGGTTTAAAACCATTCTCGCTTAATTTAGACTTATCAAGCCTTGAATTAAATGGCCGTTTAGCCTTACTGAGTCCATATTCCTGAGTACTTACTGGAATTACTTTTGTGTTCATATTAGCCTGTCGATAGATTTCCTTTGTAAAGTCATACCATGAGATATATTCACCATTATCATCATTAGTGGCATGATAGTAGCCATACTTGTCAGTTTCAATCATATCCACCAGTAAAACACTTAGATCCAGTGTATAGGTAGGTGTACCTATCTGATCATTTACTACCCTTACCTCATCATGGCTCTTTCCTATATTGACCATGGTCTTGATAAAGTTCTTGCCGTTTAAGCCAAACACCCAGGCAATACGCACAATAAAGTATTTATCCAGTATACCTGATACGTTAAGCTCACCCTCAAGCTTAGTCTGACCATAGACATTTAATGGTTCATAGTTTTTATCATCAGGCTGCCATGGCCTTTCACCCTGGCCATTAAACACATAGTCAGTTGAAATATAAACCATCTTGGCATCAATATTCTTACAGGCTTCGGCAATATATTTAGTACCACAGGCATTTATAGCCCTGACCTTTTCCACCTTGTCATCATCCTCGGCCATATCAACAGCTGTCCAGGCTGCACAGTGCACAATCGCATCAGGCTTATATTCCTCAATTACTTTCTTAACTTTTTCTTCATCGGTAATATCTAAAGAAACATAGGGCATCTTTGTCACAGCTGAACCATCAGCTACACCACTGTACTTCTCGGCAATATCGCTGCCCAAGCCCTCATAGCCTCTTTTATTTAATTCATTCATTACATCATGGCCAAGCTGACCATTTACACCCGTTACAAATACTTTCATATTAAAACTTAAAGTTGGCATTATGTTCGCCAAACTTAGGAGCCTTCTTATCCTTTTCTGAGAGTACTGGTTCAATACCGTTTAACAGTGTTCCCCAGTCAATATTGATGGTCTCATCATCATAGCGGATAGATCCTTCTGATTCCTTATTGTAGAGATTATCACACTTATACTGGAACTCAACATTATCAGTCAAAGTAAGAAAACCATGAGCCATGCCATGCGGAAGAAAGAACATCGTCTTATTCTCTTCACTTAACTCAACGGCTACATATTCACCATAGGTAGGAGATCCTTCACGGATATCTACCGCTACATCAATCACCTTGCCTCTTGTGCATCTTACAAGCTTAGCCTGGGCATAAGGTTCTCTCTGGTAATGCAGACCTCTTAAAGTTCCCTTCTGGGCAGAGAATGACATGTTGTCCTGCACAAATACGCAATCGATTCCCATATCCCTGAAAGACTTCTCATTATAGCTCTCCATAAACCAGCCACGCTCATCACCATGGACATCCGGTTCAATAATATAAACACCCTTAATCTTAGTTTCTATTTTTTTCATAGTTCAATTAACCTTTTAGATACATTTCTTAAATGCTCGCCATATGGAGACTTGCCATACTTCTCAGCTGAGAGTAATAACTCTTCCTTAGTAATCCAGCCATACTTATAGGCAATTTCCTCAGGCGCAGAAATCTTGATATTCTGCCTTTTCTCGACCATCTGCACAAAATCGGCAGCTTCTACTAAAGAATCCATCGTACCGGTATCAAGCCAGGCAAAACCACGGCCCAGAAGTTCTACGCCCAGTCTATCTTCACCAAGATACATTTCATTCAGTGTAGTAATCTCCAGCTCTCCTCTTTTACTGGGCTTAACCTCACGAGCCATCTTAGAGACGCCCTTTGGATAGAAATAAAGACCAGTAATACAGTAGTTAGACTTTGGATTAACAGGCTTTTCTTCAACACTTAAAACCTTGCCGTTTTCATCAAACTCAACGATACCAAATCTCTCTGGATCATTTACATGATAGCCGAATATTGTAGCCCTGTCTTCTTTTTCGGCAGCTTCCACCGCTCTGTTTAAAATATGGGAGAAGCCATTGCCATAGAAAATATTGTCTCCCAGTACCATTGCACAGGCCTCATCACCAATAAATTCCTCACCCAGGGTAAAAGCCTGAGCCAGTCCATCAGGTGAAGGCTGTACCTTATAGCTTAAAGAGATACCGAACTGATGTCCATCACCCAATAATGCCTCAAAACGAGGTGTATCATTTGGTGTTGAAATAATTAGAATATCCTTAATACCTGCCAGCATCAGTGTTGATAAGGGATAATAAATCATCGGCTTATCATATACCGGCAATAACTGCTTAGAAGTAACCATTGTCAAAGGATAAAGCCTGGTGCCTGATCCTCCTGCAAGAACTATACCTTTCATAGAAGTCTCCTTATACATTACATCTTTAATATAAACCATAACGTAACGTAATGGTCAATAGCTTTCTTCAAAGTCTCATCAGTCTCACGACATGGTCTCATCAGTCTCATTTTTTCTGGCAAAAATGAGACTTGGTATCTTAATTATTGATGCATTTAACAATATTTGTTATCATTATATCGTAAATAACGAAGTAATGAGGTATATTATATGATACTTATGAATCTAAAATTAAATAATATCTATGGCTTTGATGATTTCGAAATAAACCTGAGCTATCCCAAAAAAATAGTAAACTCCCTTATTGAAAATGAACATCTTACTGATAGAGAACGCTTTCGCTACAAGAAAGTCCTGGTACTGATGGGTACAAATGCCAGCGGTAAAACAAGTCTTGGAAAAGCTCTATTAAGGATAATTACCTTCATTAATGCCGGCAACACCAGCCAACTGTTTGAAATGGCAAATAGTAACAAAGCTTCTTTTTCGATTGACTTTGTTAATGAGGGATATACTCTTCACAGAGTACAAGTATCGATTGATTGCTGTTCATCAAGTATTGAAACAGCTTACTTCTGCTCATCTATTGACAAAATTGATTCATATGAAAAATGCACAGAAAAACTATCTCAGCAAAACATAAGTTCACCAGATGACTTAAGAAAGAAAATTGGCACACTTAATTATCGCTTTGCGTATCCGGAAATTGAAACATCACTTAATTTTAAAGATATCGACAAAAAAATATTCGCAAAAACCTTAAAGGCCGTAATATCTACACTGGATCCAACACTCAGAGACATAAACATATCAAAAGATCTCAAAGATACCTTTATCATCAGAAGAAAGAATCAGGAAATAATTATTCAGGAAGGTAAACTTTTAAACCGAGATATTCTTTCAAGCGGTACAGCCGAAGGAATAGATGTGGCAATATTTCTTTCTTCTATGATATGCAAAGATAAAACATTTTACTATTGTGATGAGCATTTCTCCTATATACAAAGCGATATTGAAAAAAGAATCTTTGGCCTGATGATCGAGAGATTAACAGATAACGAACAACTGATTTTTACAACTCACAACACAGATATGCTGGATCTCAATCTTCCAAAACATTCTTTCATGTTTCTTAGAAAAGATCTGATAGATGGAAACTATGTAACTTCTATTATTTCCGCTTCTGAACTGCTTAAAAGAAATACCGATTCTCTTCGCTGTGCATATGAAAACAATCTTTTCATGTCGCT
>JBJFHC010000271.1:0-7906 GCA_051893275.1 Erysipelotrichaceae bacterium
TTGAAACAGCCCATCATGGTGACAATCTGAGCGTTTTCATTTGGATTTAATGAATAGAGCACAGTTTTAGGAAGATGGTTTTCCTGATCCAGATGATTTAAAAATGAACCAAGAGAACCGACCCCCTTTTCATTAATCGCATCATAGCCGGTATCAGGTCCTAATAATTTAAACATTCTGGAATTGTTGTTTCGAATACAGCCAAAATGAAGCTGCATAACCCAGTTAAATTCATTATCAAATTCAGCCATCTTCAGCATAAAGGCTGTTTCAAAAGCGGAGATTTCTTTATCTGTTAATTCCTGATTGGTTAAAGCTCTATTAAATATTTCATCAAGTTCATCTTTAGAAACAATTGTATAAGGCACAGTAATAAGGGCATGATCAGAAGTATGACAGCCTAAGGAATTAAAGTATTCAATTCGCTTATGGAGTGCTGTAATTAATGAATCAAAACTGTTTATTTCAATATCTGCAGTTTTAGATAAAGAATCTATATACTGATAATAATGATGATTGTTTATATCTTTTGCCTTATCTGGTCTGAAGGCTGGATATACACCGGTCTTAAAGGAATCATCCTCTTTAAGCAGTCTGTGATATTCAAGAGAGTCTATCGGGTCATCAGTAGTACATAGAGTTTCGACATTAGAAATAGTAATCAGTTTTCTTGGTGAATATTTTCTTTCTTTAATTACAGTGTTACATCTGTTATAGATTTCTTCAGCATTTAAAACTGTCAAAGGCTCGAAAATATCAAAATATCTCTGCAGTTCCAGATGGGAGAAAGTATATACTGGATTACCGATTGATAGTTCTAAAGTTTTGGCATAGGCTTTAAATTTATCAAGATCAGAAGCCTTGCCGGTAATATATTCTTCATCAATGCCACAAGCTCTCATTAAACGCCACTTGTAGTGATCACCATAAAGCCAGATCTGAGTAATGTTTTCAAATGGTTTATCTTCATAGATTTCTTTGGGTGAGAGATGGCAATGATAGTCAATTATTGGAAGTTGACTTGCCTTATTAAATAGGTTAAGTGCCAGGTCTGATTTTAAGAGAAAGTTATCATTCATAAAATTATTCATAATAAATACCTGAAAGGGAAACAGCCATGGAATCATGGCTGTTTTAAAAGGGAATTATTGAGGCTGTTTGCCGATGTAGGCTAAAATACCACCATCGACATACAGGATATGACCATTCACAAAGTTAGAGGCATCAGATGCCAGGAATACGGCTGGACCCTGAAGATCTTCAGCCAGACCCCATCTGGCAGCTGGAGTTTTAGAAACAATAAACTGATCAAATGGATGACGTGAACCATCAGGCTGTACTTCTCTTAAAGGTGCAGTCTGTGGTGTGGCAATATAGCCAGGACCTATGCCATTACACTGTATATTGGCTCCACCATATTCAGCACAGATATTTCTGGTCAGCATCTTAAGACCACCTTTGGCAGCGGCATAGGCAGATACAGTTTCTCTTCCCAGTTCTGACATCATTGAACAGATGTTGATAATCTTGCCGTGACCCTTTTTAATCATTGAAGGAATGCAGGCTTTAGAAACAATATATGGAGCTACAAGATCTACATCAATAATCTTTCTGAAGTCTTTTTCATCCATTTCACACATTGGAACTCTCTTGATGATACCGGCATTATTTACCAGAATATCAATTACGCCTACTTCAGATTCAATAGTCTTTACAAGATTCTGTACAGCTTTTTCATCAGTTACATCACAGACATAGCCATGTGCCTTAATGCCCAGTTCTTCATAGGCTTTTAAGCCTTTATTCATCAGTTCTTCATTAATATCATTGAAACAGATGGTTGCGCCGGCTTTTGAGAATGCAGTCGCAATCGCAAAACCAATACCATAGCTGGCACCTGTAACCAGGGCCACTTTGCCTTCAAGGCTGAAATCTTTTAGATCAAACATTTTTATATCTCCTTTATCTTTGAACTCTGCCACTGGCATTTCCTTTTGCCAGGGATTCTACTTCTTCTTTTGAAACTAGATTGAAATCACCGTTAATAGTATGTTTAAGTGCTGAGGCGGCAACCGCAAATTCCAGAGCATCTTTCATGTTGTCCATTGTTAATAAGCCATGGATTAAGCCACCCGAGAAGGAATCGCCTCCCCCTACTCTGTCGACAATTGGTTCTATATCATAATGTTTAGATTCGTAGAACTCATTGCCATCATAGATTAAGGCTTTCCAGCCATTATGTGATGCTGAATAAGATTCTCTTAAAGTAGATACTACATATTCAAAATTAAATTTGTCTTTCATCTGTTTAAAAATATTGTAGTATCCATCAGCTGAGGTATTGCCTGCTTCAACATCGGCATCTGGTTTAAAACCTAAGCAGTTCTGGGCATCTTCTTCGTTGCCAATGCAGACATCAACATATTCCATAAGTGGAGTCATTATGGACTGAGCTTTTTCCACAGTCCAGAGCTTTTTACGATAATTCAGGTCGCATGATACCTTGACACCATGTTCCTTTGCCTTCTTGCAGGCCATAAGAGTTAACTGCGCAGCTGAATCAGAGATGGCAGGTGTAATTCCTGAGAAGTGGAACCAGTCAGCACCCTCCATGATGGCATCAAAGTCAAAATCACTTAGTTCTGCCTTCGCAATAGCCGAATCAGCCCTGTCATAAATTACTTTAGATGGACGCATGGCAGAGCCGCTTTCCAGATAGTAGATGCCTACCCTGTTTCCGCCTCTTACAATATAGTCGGTATGTACGCCATATCTTCTCAAGGCATTGACAGCCGCCTGACCAACCTCGTGCTTTGGCAGCTTGGTTACATAATAAGCATCATGTCCATAGTTGGCTAAAGATACTGCCACATTGGCTTCGCCACCGCCATAGTTGACATCAAAGCTGTCGGACTGAACAATTCTGGTGTTTCCTGGGGTAGAGAGTCTTAACATTATTTCTCCAAGTGTGATGATTTTCATATTATTTCTCCTAATTATTTACTAAATGTACGGCAAAGCCAGCGAATTCATCTTTAAAATAAATAAATATGGCATCACCATTATCGTCATACGTAACTGTTTCTTCCTTAAATTCATAGCCCAGATTCTTAAAGAAAGGAATAGCTCTTTCAACAGAAGAAACCCCTATCGCAATGTGGCCATGGGTTCCAGTGTGAGCTGTTTCATTCATTAATTCAATATAGTCAGAGGCAAAACAGCCCTTGGAAGTATCTTTTCTTAAACCCTGGAATAAACTTAAGAACTTTGCTGCATCTGAATCTAAATCTTGTGATGTTGTGTTGATTCCAATATGTTTAAGTCTGATGTTAAGCATTTTTAGTACGGCGTTTCTGGTTAAGCTTTCAATCTTTTCAAAGTCCTTATTCTTTAGAGCTTCCTTATCAATCATCCAGGTACCACCACATGCTACAATTTTATTGTAGGCAAGATAATCATTGATGTTGTTTTCATTGATACCGCCAGTAGGCATAAATTTTACATTTGTGTAAGGGCCAGCTAAAGCCTTAATCATCTTTAAGCCGCCAAGTGGTTCAGCTGGAAAGAATTTTACTGTATCCAAGCCATAAGACAAGGCGATTTCTATATCAGATGGATTGGCACAGCCTGGAACAATCGGAATATTTTTATTTACGCAATAGCTTACAACTTCCGGATTGAGTCCTGGTGAAACGATAAATTCAGCGCCACATTCAACAGCTTCATCTACCTGTTTTGTAGTTAATACGGTTCCTGCCCCTATCAGCATTTCAGGACAGGCCTTTTTC
Source organism: Erysipelotrichaceae bacterium (assembly GCA_051893275.1). Classification (GTDB taxonomy): domain Bacteria; phylum Bacillota_I; class Bacilli_A; order Erysipelotrichales; family Erysipelotrichaceae; genus Colivicinus. Next base: position 3,789 of record JBJFHC010000271.1, read on the forward strand.
ATATTGATCATTATCTGTTTTGCACAGGCAGTTCTGAATGTTACTTCGGCAACTGGAAGTCCACCCTTGCACAGGGCTTTTGCCAGAGGTGCTCCATCTTCTTCGTTATTCAGGGCAACGACTGGTACTATACCGATGGCATGTATTTTTTTAAGAATGTCCATATGTTTCTCCTTTTAGTAAATCGGTTTACTATATTTTAGAACAAAATATTAATTAATTCAATAAATAGGTATAAATATTGACAAAAAACAAAATAAATATCTATAATGAATTTAGTAAACAGGTTTAATTATATGAACAAGAAGATAACTATTCAGGACATCGCAAATATTGCCGGAGTATCAAAGACAACAGTGTCTTTTTATTTGAATGGAAAAAGCGAAAAAATGTCTAAAGAAACAAAAGTAAAAATTGAAGATGCCATAGCCAAGACTGGTTACCGCCCTTCTTTCGCGGCCAGAAGTCTTAATGATTCTTCCAATAAGATAATTGGCGTAATTATTGGTGATGTTACCAATTCATTCGCCAATCTGATTGTCAAAGGAATTATGCATGAAGCCAGACTTAAGGATTATGATGTGATAGTTTCTGGTTCTGGTTTTATCTTGAACCGTGAGAAGCATCTGGCACTCAATATGATTTCAATGGGTGTTGATGGACTTATTGTGCAGCCTACTGCCGGTTTTGAAACTATCTGGGAAGAAATTTCCAACTTTGGCAAGCCTATAGTCTACTTTGATTCTCCTAACTATGAGAATGATGGTTTATGGGTAAAGACCAATAACTATGAGGCTGTTTATGAGGCTATGGAGAAGATGGTTGAACAGGGCTATGAGGAGTTTGTGATTGTAACACCTAATCCCTATATATTAAGGACAAGACAGGAAAGATATAAGGGTTTTTCAGACTGTCTTAAGAAGTATGGGAAGGAGTATCATATGCTGTCGCTTAATGATGACTGTCGAATAGATACCGTTAAGAGCGAACTGAAACCATATCTGGAAAAAGAGAATGTCTGTATCTTTGTCACCAATAACTGGCTGTTGCCCATGGTGCATAAGGCTTTAAGTGATTATTCACACAGGATACCAGAAAGCATTGGTCTGATAGGTTTTGATTCTCTGGAATGGTCTGAGCTGGTAAACCCAAGTATTACTACTATTGTGCAGCCAGCCTATGAGGAAGGTATGAAGGCCTTTGACATTATGTATGATGCCATAAATAAAAATAATATTGAGGAACCTCGACAGGTTCTTAAATGTCATATTAATTCTTTAGAATCAACAAACAGAAAGAAGGTAAAGTAATGGAATTATTGAATCGTAAAAATTCGGGATATGTATTTCATCCCATAAAGGTAGTGCAGTTTGGCGAAGGCAATTTTTTAAGAGCCTTTGTTGACTACATGATTGATCTGGCTAATGAAAAATGTGGTTTTGATGGCTCAATTGCCTTAGTTAAACCTATTGGCTTTGGTTCACTGGATATGTTTCATGAACAGGAGTGTCAGTATACATTAAGACTGCAGGGCAAGGTTGATAATAAGGAATATGTTGAAACACGTATCATCACTTCCTGTGAAAAAGCGGTATCCCCTTTTGATGATTATGATGAATATATTAATCTGGCAAAACTTGATAGTGTACGTTTTGTGGTTTCTAATACTACAGAAGCTGGTATTCAATTTAATGAAAACGATTGTTTTGATGAGAAGCTGAATATTACTTTCCCTGGAAAGTTAACACAGTTTTTAAAGGTCAGATATGATTACTTTAAGGGTGATATGTCTAAGGGACTGATTATGCTGCCGGTTGAACTGATTGATGACAATGGTATTGCGTTAAAAAGCTGTGTTAAGGAATATATAAAGTTATGGAATCTTGGTACAGACTTTGAAAAATGGATTGATGAAGCCTGCATCTTTACTTCAACCCTGGTTGATAGAATTGTGACTGGTTTTCCTAGAAACGAACAGGATAAGCTCTGTGAAGAATTTGACTACAGAGATAATCTGATTGATACAGCCGAGCCTTTTGCCTTATGGGTAATTGAATCAAAGAAAGATATTTCCAGTGAATTCCCGGTAGATAAGGCTTTAGAAGGTAAAAGCGGAATGAATGTAATCTTTACTGATAATCAGAAGCCATATAAACAGAGAAAGGTAAGAATTTTAAATGGTGCACATACTTCATTTGTCCTGGCATCATATCTCAATGGTGAAAACATCGTCTTAGAGTCCATGCAGAATCCTTTGATTAAGAAGTATATGCAGGATACTTTATATAAAGAAGTTATTCCGACATTAACACTTCCTGAAAAGGATCTGATGGATTTTGCGGTTGCGGTAACTGACAGATTTGAGAATCCTTTTATTAAGCATCAGCTCTTATCTATTTCTTTAAATTCTGTTTCAAAGTGGAGAACCAGATGTATGCCATCTTTACTTGGTTATGTCGATAAGTTTAATAAGCTTCCTGAACATTTAACTTTCTCTTTAGCTGCCTTAATGGCTTTCTATAGTTCTGATGAGCTTCAGGGTGATGTGCTTGTTGGTAACAGAAATGGTGAAAGCTATAATATCAAGGATGACAAAGATGTTCTGGAGTTCTTTAGAAATAATTCTAATAAGGATACAAAGGAATTTGTTCATAGCTTCCTAGGCAATACTCATTTCTTTGGCCAGGATCTGACTGAGGTTAAGAATCTGGAAGCTGAAGTTATCAGGTATCTTGATGATATTAGAAATAATGGCATGCATGAAGCTCTGCTTAAGTATTTTGGCTAGTTATGAAAGATACAATATTAATTAATGAGAATGATAATGTAGTGGTTGCCCTGCATCCTTTAAAGAAGGGAATGAATATTGAGGGTGTTATTCTATTGGAAGATATTGACCAGGGACATAAGCTGGCAATAAAAGACATTAAGGAAAATGAAAACATTATAAAGTATGGAAATCCAATCGGCCATGCCACAAAAGATATTAAGAAAGGTGAGCATGTTCATATTCATAATCTGAAGACTAATCTTAATGATGTGATTGAATACTCCTATAACAAAGTCAATACCGATATTAATTCAAGAGAAGCTCTTACTTTTAAGGGCTATATAAGAAATAACGGCAGAGTCGGTATCCGTAACAGTATCTGGATTATTCCAACAGTTGGCTGTGTTAATGGCATTGTGGAAAACATTAAACGTCATTTTGAAAAAGAAGATGTAATTGCGTTCAGGCATCCTTATGGCTGCAGCCAGATGGGTGATGACCAGGAGAATACCCGTCAGTTTCTGGCCAATCTGATCAACCATCCAAATGCCGGTGGTGTTCTGGTGGTGGGACTTGGCTGTGAGAACAGTTCGATTAATGAGATTAAGAAGCATTATCCTGAAGACTCTGATGAATCAAGAATCAGATACCTTATCTGTCAGGAAGTGGAAGATGAGATAGAGAGTGGTGTAAAGCTTGTAAATGAGCTGTTAAATATCACAAAAAACGATAAGAGAACTGATATTAGTGCTGATAAACTTATTGTGGGCTTAAAGTGTGGCGGTTCAGATGGTCTATCGGGTATCTGTGCCAATCCGGCAGTCGGAAGTTTCTCCGATATTCTGTGTTCCATGGGTGGTACGACTATTCTTACAGAAGTGCCAGAGATGTTTGGTGCTGAGCAGCTTTTGATGAATCGCTGCAGAAATGAAGAAGTATTCAATAAAACCGTTAAGCTGATTGATGACTTTAAGTATTATTTTAAGTCTCATAATCAGACTATTTATGAAAATCCTTCCCCAGGCAATAAGGCTGGCGGTATATCTTCACTTGAGGATAAATCACTGGGCTGTACCCAGAAATCTGGCCGAAGTACTGTAAATGATGTACTGATGTATGGTGAAACAGTTAAGGAAAAAGGTTTAAATTTATTATCAGCTCCCGGCAATGACCTGGTAGCTTCCAGTGCGCTGGCGATAAGCGGTTGTCATATGGTGCTGTTTACAACTGGCCGTGGTACACCATTTGCCTCACCGGTTCCAACTCTTAAAATCTCCAGCAATTCATTATTAAATCAGAAAAAGAATAACTGGATTGATTTCAATGCCGGTGATATAGCCTATGGTGC
>JBJFHC010000272.1:0-7890 GCA_051893275.1 Erysipelotrichaceae bacterium
GAAAACCGTCTTGAATACTTCGATGCCCTTGAAGCCTATGCCGTAAATAATAATCTAACACCATTTGTGGAAATGATTACCTCACTTGAGGAAAAGAGGATTAATGAATATCTGAAGATAAATAGGCAATAATAATCAGCTTCGTTTAATAGTTGCTTCCTTTCCTCTGAATGCGATGCCTATTTTTATTATTGCCTGTATACCAAGCGACTTCAACTCAGTATCATATTTTTTCTCATTAATCTGATTAAGCGCTTTTTCTGCCAATAATGATAAATCTGCTTTTTCATCTTTTGCATGTTTAAATTCAAATATAAATCCTGGCATACTGCTGATAATGGGTGTTAATTGAATATCAAATCTTCCCAGTCCAGATTCTCTGTTAGAACTTATCTTATAGTGGCCATCAACTACAGCACATAAGCCGAGCATCAAACCGTGATAGAACGCTTCGTTCACCCCATCCAGCGAAGAAATGCTGTTAATCATATATTCTTCAAGAACTTCCTGCATCTTAATCACATCATTGTTAAAAATAGCCTGACCAAAAGAAACCGACATACTATTCTGGTTAGTTTTATTCAGAATTTCTTTTTTGTACACAAACGAAATCTCCTGGTTTGGAATTTTGATTTCGCACATATAATTACCATCATTCTGTGGATATGCCATCACTACCTTTAAATATCCTGCAACCAGCAGAAAACTATAAATACTATATGGGTTTTTCTGTATTTCTGGATATACCACACTTGTATCTATATATGTTGTGATTGTTTGTCCGTTAAGAAGATTAAATAAATCTTTCTTAATCTCAGGGGTAGCAGCATCAATAATTTCGCCAATAATATCGTTAGAACTCGTTGATTGCCAGAAAGCCTGTGCCAGACAATTATCTGAAATATAATTTATTACTGACCAGGGATTAAATATTTCTGTATTTCCAAATTTATAGCCATCATACCATCGCTTTATTTCATCGTATTTTTTACTGCACTTATAATACCCAATCATCTCACTCACTTCTTCTTCGGTGAAGCCAAAATATTCACTGTAGTCATAATCCAATATTGAATTTGTTTTCAGATTATTCATACCACTAAAAATACTTTCTTTAGCTACACGAAGAATACCCGTCAGAAAGCCAAAAGCCAGGTGCGGATTATCTTTTAATCCGCCAGAAAAGAAATTACGCATGAAATTTACAGTATCATTATAAAAATTGCAGCTATGACCCTGCTGAATAGGAGTATCGTATTCATCAATTATGATAATGCATTTTTCTCCATAGTGCTTATGCAGCATCAAAGAAAGAAACTGAAGACTCATCTGGCATTCAACTTCACTTACATCCCTTTTTACAAATCTTTGAAACCTTTCCTTTTCATACTCGTTCAATATATCACTTGTTCCTAGATCGTTATGCCGATCAAACTCTAAAGAAATTATTTCTCTTATCTTCTCAAACGTTTCTTCCCAGCTTAGACATTTTATATCTTTAAAAGACAGAAAAATTACAGGATACTGGCCCTGATGACAAGTGTAATAATCTCCGCACTCCCATATCTTTTTATCTCTAAAATATACTGAAGTATCTTCGCCTGTTTTCTCAAAAAACACTCTGAGCATATCCATATTTAGCGTTTTACCAAAACGCCTTGGACGTGTAAAAAGAGAAACAGCTGGTCTTCTATCAAGAAAGTCACGAATCAATAAAGTTTTATCAACATAATAATAATTACTTACTGCTGTCTTAAAATCCGAAACTCCAACAGGTAAAAGCCTCTTTCTTGTGTTATAAGAATCAACAATACTGTCTTCCTGTATAAGCCATATTTTTCCGCTTTTTACCGCTCCAGGCATGCTGCCTTCTTTACACATTTGCTGAACTCTTCTAACACTATTACCAGTCTGCTTTGCTACATCGGCACAAGTTAAATAACGCATATACACCTCCAGACGAAATTCTACTCTAATTATACGTTATTTAACGAAATTTATAATTATTTATTTCGTTTAAATTTCGTTATAACGAAATTTCTATTTCTTCTTCAGCTCAGTCCAGTTAAGCATTGAGGCAATATCCTTATCTATTTCATTTCCAGAAACACCATAAGTATCACCATGCTGATTCTCATAAACATGATCAGCTCTTACATCACACTCAACCGTATTGCCATATAAACCGGCATAGCTGTTTACACCCCTTACAGCTTGAGAATAGTTTGAACTCATACGGTCAAAGGCGTTATTCCTTCTGTTCCAGGAATCCATTATTCCAGCTGATATTTCCGCATTGTTCCTTGATATCTGTCTGCTTAATTCTCCCTGGCGTCTTATATTGTCCATCTGCATATTGCGGGCCATCTGCATATTCTGCATTGTCTGCTGATACTGCACAGCCATATTCTGTGCCATACTTTGAGACTTAACGATTCTTTCTTTAAAACGTTCTTCAATCATCCTCTGTTCAAGCTTTACAAGCCCTTCATCATCGGTAAAACTTGATACAAAATCTACAAATATTTTTTCTGCCTCCGCTTTCTTTTGGGGAGCACTTATCATCAGATAACGCCTCTTTGATCCCCAGCGCAATGCATCTGCCTTTCTGTTTTGACTGGCAGCCTGACCAAAGAAACAACCAAGCATACTGTTTATGCTCTGGATATTATTGTTGGCATCATAATACTCAATAGCTTCCAGGTCTGCTCCTGCATAAACAAACACATCTTTTTCATTCATTTTTGCCCTGAACCTGACAGCTATTGAATCACAATAAATATTTAAAACTTCAAGCCTTACAACTATATTAACTGCATGAGCGTTAAAAAAATTAAGACCTTCCCGCCTTCTGGCTTCCAGATCCTTAGAAAATCTGCTTGGCAGCCTGTATTTCTCTTCAGGCACAACATTGCACTTACAGATATTCTGAGCATATTCCCTTAGATATTCCTCGGGTTTCAGATAATCCCTCAGCACTACCCCTACTTCCTCAACACCTGATTTACTGTACTTTTTTAAAACAGGGTTCAGCATTGTTTCATAAACCTCGCCAGAATGCGAAAAGATTATGATTTTATTATCGGGGCTTACTGCCCTGCATACGCTATTTACTGGCGTATAGTCGCTCTGCCACTTCTTTACAAGACTTGCCGAAATGGCATAGTCATCAGGAAGCTTTGCCCTGGCTATATTCACATTGTCATCTGCAACAAAACTTCTTAAACCATTGTCAGCAGATAGGTGTTTAACTTCCACCGTACAATAATCCATCCTTGAGCCGCATCTTGGACAAAACGCAAAATCTTCGTCAAATACTGAGCCACACTTATTACACTTAACACTCATATTATTCCTTATCAGTAATTTCTTTTACCAGTTTCCATAAATTATCATCATTTGATATTTCAAAATAATCACCATCTATCTTTATACAGTGATTATTAAAAGTATAAGTATATTTTCTATTATCCGCTGTCTCAAACACAAAAATATCATCATAATCAGAAGCTCTTACATCTGTTTTACTGCCTATTTCTATTTTCCCTATTTCTTCCTTAATATCATTTATCAATACCGTATCACTTATTTCATACTCCGTTGATATTTCCCTGTTACAGATATATTTAAGCTTAACTGCCTCACCTTCAAATATTTCAGCTGTTTTAACAGAACATCCCATAACAATAAATAACATAATTATTATTAAAAGCTTTTTCATATCTACTTAATATAGCCACTGATAGCCTCAGTATACATGCCATCATCAGTTACAAGCTCATATCTTTCGCCTTCATTCTTATAAGTATCATACCAGCCATTATCAGCCCGGTATATTTCACCAGTTTCCTTATCATATACTCTTTCATAGCCTAAAGTTGCGTCAGACTGTTTCTGAGAAATAATATCCTGACTGGTATTTCTTTTCTCCCAGGAATCCATAATACCATTACTTATCTCATTAGCGGTCTTAGAAAACTCCAGAGCCTGATTAACCTGTTCTTCACCATTGGCTATTGTTGCCTTTACAAAGCTTTCCGAATATTCAAGCGAAGACATGCACTTAATTAATAAAGGTTCCCATTCAATCAGCGTATCTTTTTCAGCTGAAATTGCCATAATGTTATAGACCATATAATAGCCACCATCTGCCGTGCCAAGAGTATAGCCATTTATAGTGCCATCTCCAATCTGTACCTCACCAAAATCCACCACTGAAGCCGCAAAGAGTCCTTCTCCTGTTTTACCAGATTGCGTAAAAGTAGCCCTTAACAGTTCATCCGCAATTGCATAATTGCTTAGCGGTGAAACTGATGGCATAGTTTCTGTAACGCTGAACTGTTCAAAACGCGGAAATTCAAAACCCTGAAAGTCTATATCATCCTTAACCAGATCAACAAATAAAGGCCACGTCTGATAAAATCCCTCCGTTGAAGGATTATATAGTACTGGTGAGTTAGCCAAATACCATGCAGCAGAAGCCATGGCACTATTTTTGTTAAGGTTGTAGTTATATTCCCAGGCAGCCTTGCCCTCTTCACTGTGCAGAAAAGGCTGAGCCTTCAGCATATAGAACATCTGATTTACTGGATTTTCAGGATCATATACTCTGATGGCTTTAAACATATACACACCACCATAGCTCACCTGCCAGCCCTTAGGTATAGTAATGCTGAAATCATCACATACAAACTCCTCTGTTTCACCAAGACTGGCGACAGTTCTGGTTATTGTTACATCTTTTTCCTTTACGCTGACAGTACCATTATCATTCACTACCGTTGAAGTTGAACAGGCACATAACAACAGTACCATCAAAAATAACATTATTTTAATTTTCATAATATTAAGACCTCCTTTATATTCAATCTCATTTTAAAAACAAGACTATAAATTGTATATAAGGGAAGTCCGCCATTATGTTCTATACAAACACAGAAACCACTATTGAAACAATTATTACCAGTATGCCTGTCGCAATAAACTTCGCAACATTCTGATATGGTCTCTTGCCTTCCTCCCTGGCTTTTTCAATCATATTCAGGTTCTTGCCTTCCATAAAAGATACTATTTCCTTATACGTCTCAATATCATGTTTCTTCTTATATTTCTCAATTTTAATTCCATAGTACATAGATATTACAAATATACAGATATAGATAATTACACCATACCATCTTAACAGCTTCATTAATGGTACCGGCAAAATAATAAGCAATATAAACAATACACCAAAAACATTGGTATTCTTCAGAAATTCCTTATATTCATCAGAATCTATTTCCTGTTTAATTGACACAATATCAGGCTTGACCAGTTCATCAAGACTTACACCAAATATCTCACTCATCATCACTAGAGAATTAATATCCGGATAACTCTTATCATTCTCCCAGCTTGAAAGTGTCTGTCTTGAAACATAAATCTTTTCGCAAAGCTCTTCCTGGGACATATTAAAGCTCATTCTATAATTTCTTATCTGTTTTCCTATCTCCATTACTTTCACCTCACAATTAGATTCTATAAAGAAACATGAATTGATTCTGTCAAAACCTCTTTACATCACCATTAAAAACACAGTCTTTTAAACTGTGCGTATTTCAAATTTTATGACACAGGGATATTTACCCTCACTGTCCAAAGGAGAGCTAACTATACCCAGTGTTTTCAGCTTAACTCCCAGCATTATTTCATAGTGATGCCTGAAATGACCAGCACAACAGTAACAGTAATCCTTCCTTACTGTTTCCTTAATACCTGAATTATTAAAATTAGTACAGGCACAGCTATATCTTCCATTAATCATATAAGACAGAGCATGCACAACCAGGTTGACATCACTGTCAAGTTCTGCGCTTCCCATATAGGGAACTTCATTTACATGTTCAAGCTTTTCGCTTAAGGATAAAACTCTATACTTAAGCGCAAACTCCTTAGATGCCTTCTCACGCTTTCCACCTTTGCAGCAGGCATTAGCTTCATAAAGACAATGAACGGTATCTATATCACATTCAGCACAGAGAATATCTGTAGCTCTTTTAAAAATATTCAGCTCTTAACCTTTTATCTTTACTGCTTACAAGACCATCAAATCCCTCATCTATCTTTTTTACAGTATCTTCCTCAATTTCAAATTCATACAGACTCTTCTTAAATTTCTCTGGGCAGGGCATAAATAACTCCTTTTTCTAGCTATTATACAGCTTCAGTAATCCGACTCTGGATTTAACACCGGTCTTTTCATAAATAGCCGATATATGCCTCTCCAGTGTTCTTCGGGAAATATTAAGACTGTCAGCTATCTCCTGATTACTGAAGTCTGTATTTACCAGAAAATTAAATACCTCTGTTTCACGATCATTTAATGAATAAGTTACAGCTAAAACATTAAGCTTATCTTTTCTTTCATTCAGACTATATAAATTATTTCTCTTAAAAGTATAGACAAAGGTTACAATACTGCTTAACATAAACAGAATCAGCGCAAACACAAAATGAACTATACCGTTCTCCTTACCCAGAAGTATTAATACCGGTCCGCATATAACTGCTGCAGTAATATTATTTATCATTCGGCCCATACCAGAGAAAAAATCTGGATACTTCATATAAAGACTAAGCTCCATAAAAGAAGCCGTAAAAAATACCGCAAAGAAACCGGCTGAAAGATAGAATACAATGAGACTTATCAGAAATGAACCGCCATATTTCAATAAAACAATACTGATAGATGAAAGAATCATTACACAGTACATGGCTATAGCCATATACTTTCTCTTACTTAAATCGAATACACAACCTGCAGCTATGCCACTTATGCCCAGAATTATCCTTGGCCATTTGCCGATGTCCACAACTCCTTGTGCATGTACCAAAGTCATCGCATTATCAAGCGTAGAGAACATCACTGTCATCAAAAGTACCATTAACACCAGGGTAATAAATACTGCCCTGCTTATTTTATCAGGTATAAAGTGTATACTTCCTGCAGTATTTCCATTACGTATTAATAATGCTGTAAGTAATAATACAAATATTCCTAATACCACTCCCTGAACATTATTTATCTTGACCAGATTATTCAGTATAAACTGCATAAAAATACCCAGGCCATAGCCAAGACCACAATAACGGGCAATATATTCATCACTGCTCATCATTTTCAAAGAATAATAATATGCAGCACTCCCCATTAATCCAAGTAACACAAACAGTATCAGACCAGATACAAGCACATACAGATAATTATCAGCTGTACAGATAAAAAACAGACAAATCAAAGATACAATGCCACTTACTATAAAAACAGTTTTCTTAAATTTATCCTTTAAATAATGGCTAATGAAATGAAAAGATATAAAACCAATTGAACTTATCCCCAGGCAGTAATTCTGATACAGAACTGTTCTATCGTTTGATACAAATAAGGCAATCTCATTATCAAAAAGATATTCACAGCTCAGAAACACAAATGTGAAAACAGCCAGCATCATTATGATATTCAGATTTAAAGTATCTTTATTTCTCATCTTTTTTATTATAAAACCTTATTAAAATTAGTGATAGTTTTGTATAGATATCATATGTATAAATATGATATCGTCATTACATATGGAGGAATGATTATGAAAGATTTAAACTACTATCTATCCCTACCATACCATATGGAACTTACTCCAGATACCCTGGAAGGAGGCTATGCTGTTTCATTCCCTGATCTTCCTGGCTGTTTAAGCTGTGGAGAAACAGTTGAAGAAGCTATTTCTAATGGAAGCGATGCCAAACTGTCCCGGCTTGAGGCAGCACTTGAACAGGGCATGACAATTAACGAGCCAGCTATTTAAAAAGAGAAGATTGTACTTCTCTTTTTAAATTACGAAATATGAATAA
>JBJFHC010000273.1:0-7886 GCA_051893275.1 Erysipelotrichaceae bacterium
TTTACTTCAAAACAAAAGACTCCCCTCAAGAAGCCTTTGTCAAACACATTAAATGTATTAAAGATGTTCAATAGTCTCCACGAATAGCCTGTCCAATGATAAAGATCTATTCTCTATTACCCATCTATACCTTAGAAATACTTCTTCACATCAAAAAAATCAAGTGAAAAATCCCTTAACTACCATCCTTTTTTTATAAGCTTAGAATAATCTGTATTAACATCAAAAAGCACTTTACCACTATTCACAGGCAAAACCTGGATATAGTAAAAATAGTTATAATAGTTTTCCGTGATTCTGATGTATTCCTCATCATCTTCGTCCATTTCATCAAGTATAGGAATATATTCTTTCTCAAATTTCCGCAATGCTTCCCGTTCTTCAGGATAAAGTTTTCTGCCACCAGTCACCTTCATCAGTTCTTCTTCATCAATTCTAAATTCTTTCATAAATTGATACCATCCTTATTCTTCTACAGTATAACAGTCACCCAATGACAAAACCCTTACAAATATATCTCTTTATTTATGACATTGCGTCACGATATTCCACTCTTTTACAGTGCTTATCTTCCTGTTCTGATAATTATTGAAAAAGAAAGCAGACTATAGACTGCCGCTCCCCGAATATAATAAGCGAAGGTAGCCTGCTAAAGTATCAGCTTACCAGTGTGAATTATTTGAAAGTGCGTACTTGAAGAACATAATCCTCGAAGGTGTTTTCTGGGTGATACAGCTGGGAGCCAGCAGTTAACCCCATGATTTTGGCAAAGAACTCGTTGTCATACTTGCCCTGAACCCGTCCATCATACTTCTTTATCTGCATGACATGAATCTTCTCTTCCTGACCTCGCTGATGCTCGCTCTTCGCTAGCTGCCTAATGGTTCGTTGAACATGAATGCGCAGCATTTGTCTTTGCTTACTTAATTTTTCAGGCGATTTTCTATACCAAAGACATCATAAATATAGATTAAATCAATATTTAGATGTTACAGACTACCAGATATATTAATAAAAGAACAGTTACATAACTCCCATAATACTGTTTCAGTTACCTTATATTTCTTTGCTGGCAGATAAATTAAAAACAACCTCCATAAAGAAACTGTTCAGTTTATCCCATGATAAATACTTATTCTCTAAAAGCTCAGCCTCATCCTTTAACTTATCCATCTCATTTTCAATAAACTCATTAAGAATATCAATCCTTGAACCAGTACCCAGTTCTGGACTATTTATCTTCTTATCCCAGATTACATTTACCTGCTCAAGAACATCCTCTTCCCTGAGTTTCTCTTTTACAAGCTTATCAAACTCAACTGGTGGCACTGTCTTATTCTCTATTGCCCATCTTGCTGCCAATATGGCCCTTATACCATAGAAATACTTCTTAAGCTTAACCTCATCACTCTTAAGATAATTACTATAAACAGTTCTCGCTAAACCAAGATAATAGAAAACACACCTCTTCACATCAAAATAATCAAGAGAAATACTCCCTAACAGCTCATGCTCCTTAGAAGTCATATATACTACCGGTGAATAAAGCCAGTCAAAAAGTGCACAGTTACTGCTGTGTAGTAGCTTTAAAGCCTTACTTATATCCCAGCCATTAATATCCAGCACATCATCAAGCTGCCACTCTATTACATCCCTTGTCTTATCCAGTCTAAGATATTCCTCTTTCCTTCTCACATAGACAAAACGAACATCATAATCAGAATCAGGTGAGGCAAAACCCCAGGCTCTTGAACCAGACTCCACCGCAAACAGTATCCTTACCTTCTCCCTGGCTTCTATTTCCCTTAACTTATCTATTATTACATCCCTCATGAATCCCTCCATTCAAGATATCTGTTATACAGTTCTTCAGTAGCATTCCTGTATTCATCACCTGGAACAGTATTGTCTACATTAATAAAATCTCCTGCCCACATACCTATGAAATCATCATTAACATCATAGCCAGCTATCGTCATCAATAATGGAAACATATCAAGTTTACCAAGTATCTCATTCTCTCTATCGATATAGATCTTCTTATCCTCATTTATAACATAGCGATAATAAACAAACTCTCTGGTACCAATTCTTCTTATATCATCGTAAGTTAAATGATAATACTCTGGCGGATCTGAGAACTCTTCTTCATCACAGTTCACAAACTGAAAAGCTACCTTCTTTTCAACTTCCAGCAGTTCATCGAAATTATTAAAACCAGACAGCCTGCACTTATCTAAATCAAGATACTTTATCCAGTCCCTGCTGGTAGAATAATCGCCCATAAAAATTACTTTATCGCCTTTCCAGTCAGATCCCATTAAAGTATACAATGCTTTTAACAGGCAGCAGTCCTTCCAAGCTGTTTCATGCAGTTTGGCACCATAATGATCTTTAAAATCAATATTGCTCATGGATTCCAGATTATCCATATTTATCCATTCAAAAATACTCTCCCATAAATAATGCATCCCCCTAAAACTCAAGCTCTTTAGCCTTGCCTGGCTTATATTCACCAATATAATCAACGAAATTAGTCATCTTGCCATTCTCTTTAATAATCACAATACCATTATCACCAGTACTGTCATTATTCTTATCTATAAAATGATAAGCTGTTTCATATTCATAACAGCTATCATAATCTGGATTATATTCAAGTGCTCTTCTCTTTGCTTCTTTATATGTCATATCTTCTTTTTCCATTTCTTTACCTACATTCACATTATACCGATAAAAACAAAATCATCTTCCCACCCCTATGGTGTCAAATAACACCCAGCTTCACCATCAGACATAAACCCCAGAATATCAGCCCTATAACCATTGCTGTCTCACCCATCTCCCTTGTATCCTCATCAGCCATAAGAAATAAACCAAGTATAGGTAAAACAAAGATAAACATCAGAAATATCACAATATCAACATCACCACTATTCTTATTCTTCATACAGCTATATTCTATGTCCTGTTATACAAGTACTAGTAAAGAACAAATTTACTTCAAATGAAAAGACCTCCCTTAAGAGGTCTTTAAATAACTAGCTCGAAAACAGATCATCAGCCGTTATAACTGCCTGAATACTTCCAGAATAAGAATTAGCTTCCAGACCATAAGTAGTAATAAGAATCGGATGAACTGCATATTTAGTTTCTGTTTTCTTTTTAAAATCAGAAATTTTCCTTCTCATATCCCTGTCAAATCTGGCATCAGCCATATATTCAGATTCCGAATACTTCATCTCGCAGATATTAATAATCTGATCCCTTCTCACAATAAGCAGATCTATCTGCGAACCAAATATTCCATTATCCTCATCTCTATGACAATGCCACGAATTAACCTCCGTATGAACCCCGCTTATACCAAGCGCAGACTTAATCTGAGCGATGTGCTCAAGGCATACTCTCTCAAACGCATTGCCCAACCAGGCATATATCTTCGGTGTATTAGAGATATCCTGCCAGTAATCACTGTTTTGATTGCTATCCTTTATAAACCGATAATAGAACAATGTATAGTTATCAACCAGCTGATAAAGACAATTCTTTGCCTTATAGCCAAAAGGAACATATTTCCTGATAAAACCACAATTCTCAAGCTCCATCAGCTTACGTGTCAGGTCTCCTGAACTGGCAATGCCCGTAAGAGTGCAGATTTCATCTCTGCTGATACCCTTATTCACATCGCTTAAAGCCTCAACTATCTTCATGTATTGCTCAGGCTTATTAAAAAGAGCACTGTACAGATTCTCATATTCATGGCCAAGAGGTGCACCTTCTTCAAAGAAAAGCATATCAATATTCTGGGGAAGACTTTTACCTTTTTTAAGCAGACTCCAGTAATATGGTATACCACCCATAATCATATAACACTGAAGAATCTGATACCTGTTTAAAACTATATTCCTGCTGACAATATACTCCTCACATTCCCTTAACGTAAAAGGCTTAAGATGTATCTGACCAGTCAGCCTGTTATGAAGACCGCCCCTTGAATTAACAATATTATCAATCATCCAGTAAGTTGCAGATGCACAGACAATTAATACAACATCCTTTTCAGGACGCGCTGTAACAAATCCATTCCAGAAACTCTCCAGTGCCGAAATAAGCCCGCTGTTCCTGGTATCCATCCATGGCAATTCATCAATAAATATTATCTTCTTCTTCTGTTTTGAAGACTTTATCAGCTCTTTCAGAGCATCAAATCCCTCAAACCACGAATTAAAACTGATGTCTCCCTTATAGCCAGCATCTCTCAAAGACTCACCAAACTTATCAAGCTGCACCTTTTTTTGTTTATCAGTTTCAATATCGTTATTACTGATTCCGGTATGCTGAAAGGTAAAGCTATGATTAAAAGTTTCTCTTACAAGATAGGTTTTTCCCACTCTTCTTCGCCCAAAAACAGCTACAAACTGAGGTTCTTCCTCTTCAAGAAGAGACAGCAGATATTCTTTTTCTTTTTTTCTTCCTATCATAATACATTCCTTCCAAATCTTATCTTTTTAACCACTTTTGGAAATATTAACTTAATTATATTCATATAAGAATTTTAAATCAATATTTCCAAAACTTATCTTTTTAACCACTTCTGGAAAACAAAAAGGACCAGTCTAATTAATCAAGGAACAAGACTGGTCCCTGTAACAATAGTCTCAAGACAAAAATGACTGTTATTAACTATGAATAATATGCCTCCTCTTTTTCCTTTTCCTCATCCTTCATAAACTCAGACAAAGACATAGGCTCACAATACTCAAGAGGACGAACAACGAAATCTGACAGCTCAGATTCAGTCTTCTCTTTCTTTTCTTCTTCTTTTTTATCTTTGCCCATATTACCTGATATTGTTAAACAGCATCATATCATCAATGCCTACAAGCTCTCTGAGCTTCTCTTCATCAATTCTGGCACCAATAAAACTGGCCATAACTTCATCAACTATCTCACGGTCATCATAGGTAAGATCGATAAGCCATTCACCATTAAGCTTATCATCATAAGTCTCACACTTACCGTTGATATAATTGTCGACCAGGTCAAGAACCTCTCTTGCCTTCTCCATGCCTATTGACTTACGAATATTTCGATTAACACTGGTATAAGTCTCGCCCTTAAACCATACTCTTCCATCCCATAAAACAGTAAGAGTCTGTCTGATCTCACCATCCGGCCTTCTGGCGGGCATCAGACCCAGCACTGTACTTCTAAGTTTAATTTTCTTTACCATAAAACATTACCCATTATCTAGATATAAATATCTAATAAACCCTTCTTCAATTATTAACTATATTTTACCTAAATAATCCACAAATCTCTCACAAACCCCACACATTTCATCACTTATTACACCAAAAACACTCTCAGCCACCTTCTCATCAAAGCCAAAGTATCCTTCTGCCATACTTCCAGCTATACAGCCAAGGGTATCGGTATCTCCACCCAGTGATACAGCATTACGTATTGTATCCTCTATATCCGTCCCATCAAAAAAAGATCTTAAGGCCTTGGGGAGAGAATCCATACAGCTTTCTACATGCCTGTGTCTTAAACGCATATCATTTAAACTCTCACTTAAATCATAACCGTACCTATCTTTAACATAGCTTTCAATATACTCTTTACTATAGCCATTTCTTCCTAAAAATATAACTCCAGCTGTACACTTTGCTCCCTTTATACCCTCGATATGATTATGGCTTACAGAGGCAGTAAGTTCAGCTACATGCTCTGTCCTTTCTAAAGAATCATAGAGCCAGCCGGCTGAAGAAACCCGCATGGCCGAACCATTGCCATAAGAGTTATAAGGCTTTGGATTATCAGCAAAAAGCCAGTTAATAAAACTTGAACCATAGCCAGCATAAGGATATCTTCTTCCCCATTTACGCATACTCTCGATTAACTTCTTCTTAACAACTTCATCATCTGCATCCCTGCCCGCATCCATTAAAGCCTCAGCTACCGCTATAGTCATCACCGTATCATCAGTAAAACCACATTCCTTTGTAATAAGTTTAAAGTCCTTAGTCAGACCGCCTCTATCAAACTCAAACCTTGAACCGGCTATATCACCTAAAATTGCTCCAAACATCTTTTTACCTCCTTGTTTATACATCTACAGTTTAAACAACAATCGTCCTTTCAAGGTAAAACAGCTCTTTACTTTAACATTTTCTATAAACATCAAGATATAATAACGACAGAAAAACAAAAAATGAGGAATTAATTATGAACCTGATACTATCCCTAATAATTGGCTACCTGATTGGCTCATTCAACACCGCCTACGTCTGTGGAAAACTCCATGGCTTTGACATCCGCGAAAGAGGCTCACACAATGCCGGTGCCTCCAATGCCAAACTGTGCCTGGGCTGGGGCTACTTCTTCTTAGTAGCCATTATTGACATACTTAAATCAATCATTGCCTTCTATTTCATAAAACTGATATTTCCATCATCAGACAATATAGAACTATTGTCCTTTAGCGCAGCTTTAGCCGCAGTAATTGGACATTGCTTCCCCTTCTATCTGGGCTTTAAAGGAGGCAAGGGCTTTGCCACCTATATTGGTCTATGCCTGCTCATTGATCCCCTGGCCACCACAATAATACTGGCAATATTATTGTTACTTTCATATATGGCCCGCTACATCCTGGTAGCCACCTTTGGTTTAACCATTGCCATGCCACTATTAAGCTTCATTAATGCCAATGGCATCTTAATCAGATTCACAATAATACTGCTTGCAGCAATACTGGTAATCTATAAACACAACATAAACATCAGAAAATTCATAAAAAACGAAGAACTCGATATGAATGGCAACCAGATAGGTATTGCCACCATATGTTCATTCTTCCGCTAACAAAAAACCAGCATTATCTAAATACTGGCTTATTAATCAACAATAATTATGACAAACTCTTAAATCGAGTTTCAGCTAAATAGAAAGTAGTATCACCAATTCTAAGTGACTTCTCAGGCTTAATCTGCCTGTTATTTGACAGTTCCTTAAACATTCTTTCTTCTTCTGCTTCGAGCTCTTCAAGACTCATCTTTTTGTATTCTTCAGGAATAATAAGTCTATCATCTTCATGTTCATACATAATTTCATACCTCCACACATGTAATTAGAAATCTATCCGAAAGATACATGATTGCCTTTTCCTGTGCTACTTTTTCATTATAGCCAAGTTTTAAATATTTCTCAACAACGAGATCATAGTACTTTTCGTTTATATATTCGTTTGAATTATATGTATATATTTTGCCATCGTGGCAAACAACTATACCAAGATTATATCCTCTAAAACAGTTAGAATTAAAATCATTGATGCTCGGTGGATAACTGTTTGGATGAGAATGGATAGTAATAATGTTACAGTGATTTTTTAGTTTCTTATTCAATGAATCAGAATATGATATAGCCTCAACTATATTAGAATCAGTCACTGATGCGATTACCTTCCCGGTTTTGCCATCTATCCAATACATGTCTTCGTATAAGGTGCCACTCCTGTGTTTTAACATTCTTTTGGAAAGCCTATGTATAATCCTGTTGATTTTTGCATTATCAGATATACTGTCAAATTTACGTCTATATGTTCCGCTTTCAATATAAGTCCTGTTGATTTTAGTATCTCTGTTTTCACCGGGCCTTTGTCCCTCTTTCTCAACTTTGATAAACAATTTCATGCGTTTTTAATCAATATGCTAAGGCATATTTTTACCTCCATATTATTATTGTCAAAACAAAAGAAAATTCCTCACTAAATTTAAAAAATCTTCTTTTTTCAGCAAAAAAACCAACTTTTTCCACTTTTTCACGCTATTTTCTAGAAATTTGTAGCTAAGCCATATCATATATCGTATTATCGGTAT
>JBJFHC010000274.1:0-2018 GCA_051893275.1 Erysipelotrichaceae bacterium
GTTGAAGATGCCTTAAGCTTAAAGGTACCTCATCTTTCTCTTTATTCACTGACCATCGAAGAAAATTCCGTATTTGGCAAAAAGGGCTATAAAACCTTAGATGAAGACACTGAAGCTGATATGTATGAATATATTATTGAAACATTAAAAGATAATGGCTACCATCAGTATGAAATAGCTAATTTTTCTATTCCAGGATACGAATCTAAACATAATCTTGGCTACTGGCACTATGATGACTATCTGGCGCTGGGGCCAGGTTCTACCTCTAAATATAATCATAAAAGAATAGAGAAAACTAAGAATATTAAAGCATATTTAGAGAATAATGAATTAATAGAAAATATCGATATTCTTTCTAATGAAGATGAAGCTTTTGAGAATCTGATGATGTCTTTAAGACTGGAAGAGGGTCTGAATATAAAAATTTTCAAAGAGCGATATGGCTTTGATCCATTAATAAAGTATAGTAAAGCTATAAATAAAAATAAGGCTTATTTAAAGGTATCCGATGATAAATTAATATGTACCTGTAGAGCAATTCTAAATCTTATTCTTATCGATTTTATGGACTGAATTTTTATATGTTTTTTTGATATATGAGTATAGAAAACTGATATATCTTAAGTTATTGTACTCAGCATAAAGGCCTAGTATACTAACCTTACCACATAAAATGTGAAAGGAGATAAAATGAAAAAACTAGTTTTACTATGCCTTTGCACAGTATTGTTTTTTGGCTGTGCTAAAAAGGAAGAACCTGTAGTTCATGAGGAACCAAAAGAAGATACTCAAACAGTTGTATCAAAGGATAACAAACTGGCAAATGGTACCTACAGAGGAGCTTTTACTGATCCTAAGTCAGTAGAGGTAGAGTTTGAAGTTGAAAATGATGTCTTTAAGTCTTTTAAGTTTAGAGCACTGTCATTTAAAGGCGTTGACTATCTAAATAATGAAGATGCAAAAGTCAAGGCTGTAGGTCAGCAGTATGTTGATCTGGGTGATTATCTTGTAGGCAAGAGCGTTGATGTATTAGATGATCTTTATAGTCCAGCCAATATCACTAAGGATGTAGATGGCTTTACCGCTGCCACCGTGAGATCTTCAAAGGTAATTTCTGCCATTAATGATGGTATTGCCAGAAAACCTTACAAGCTGGCTGACGGAACTGTATTTGAAGTTGGCACTTATTCAGACGGTACATATCGCGGTGCCTTTACTGCTGCTGAACAGCTGACTGTTGAATTTGTCTTAAAGGATAACAAGTTTGATTCTTTAAAGCTTCGTAATCTTTCATTTCAGGATGTAGATTATTTAAAGAGTGAAGAAGCACCATATAAGGGTATAGCTTCGCAATATCAGGAATGTCTTGACTATCTCACAGGCAAGGACGTATCTGCCGTATTAGATCTCTATAAGCCAGAAAATGTGGCAACAGATGTAGATGGCATGACAGCTGCCACTTTAAGATCGAACAAACTGATTTCCGCAATCTTTAATGGTTTAAACCGTGGAGTCTACAAACTTGAAGAAACTTCTACAGTTGACTATGACAAAGCCTATGAAAATGGTACTTACCGTGGTGCCTTTGTAACACCAAGTGACGTAGAACTGGAAATGGTACTTAAGGATAATGTTATTGAATCTATTAAATATCGTGCTTTAGGATTTAAGGGTGTTGACTATCTAAAGAGTGAAAATGAAACTGAAAAAGCTCTGGCTGGTCAGTATCAGGCGCTGCTCGATTATCTGACAGGCAAGAATCTTAATGAAGTAAAGGCTTTATATACACCAGGAGAAATAGCTGAAGATGTCGATGGCTTTACAGGTGCAACCATCAGATCATCAAAGGTTATCTCAGCTATCAACGATGCCCTTACCCGTGGTGTTTATAAGAAAGGCTAATCAAGCAGATACAATGAGCCCTCAAAAAGGGCTTTTGTATTATGGCTAACAAAAAAACACCTTGTTTTAGGCTGATATTTAGGGTATCATAATTAAGCATTCTATCTATGTTT
>JBJFHC010000275.1:0-2005 GCA_051893275.1 Erysipelotrichaceae bacterium
TTGTAGAGAGTTCAACCATGCTAACTGGAAGACAGAAAGAAATATTATCTTATTTAAAAGAAGATGAGTATGTTACTACAAGTTACATAGCTCAGCAGATGGATCTGTCGGATAAGACTATCCGTAATGAGCTGAAACTTATTGAAGAAATAATGTGTGATGTAGTAGAAATAAATACTAAGCCCAGATATGGAGTTTCTTTGCTGATTCTTGATTCTGTGGGTTTTAATGAAATAGTTGGTACAAAAAGAAAGAATGATATTCCCGATTCTCCTAAGCAGAGAGTGGAGTTTATCTGCGAATATCTGCTTGCTCACGATGAATATGTAAAAATTGAAGATATTGCCGATCTTCTGTTCTTGAGTCCCGGTTCAGTTTCTCAGGATTTGAAGATGGTAAGGGATATTCTGTCACAGTATAATCTGGAAATTATTCAGAAGCCCAAATATGGTATTAAGATTAAGGGTTCTGAAAAAGATCGAAGGTTATGCATTTCTCATCTGTATCAGTCTGATGATAAGGTAGTGGACAAGGAAATGCTTTCCGATATTGGACTTTGTCTTGAAAAGGTTTTTGATAAACACAATTTCATCATGAGTGATTTTGCGTTTAATAATCTGGCTGTTCATCTATATATTGCGCTTAAGCGTATTGAAGAGGGCAACTATATGCCAATGGATGAGGAGCTTTTAAGTTCTCTTAAACAGAATCAGGAATATGAACTGGCAAAAGATATCGTTAAAGAGATAACTTCTCTTTATGATATAAAGATGCCAGAAAGCGAATGCGGCTATGTTTCCATGCATCTTCTGGGCAAGAAGACAGTGCTGGTAGAAAATGATCTCAATACGGTAGTAGATGAAGGTATGATGGAAATTGTCGACAATATGCTCAGTGTTGTTGATGAAGAATATAATATGAAGCTTTCCGACGATCTTGATTTAAGGCTGTCGCTGGCTTTACATCTTATTCCAATGAAGTCGCGCCTTGAATATGATATGGCAATGAGAAATCCGCTGCTGGAAGAAATAAAGAGTCATTACATGATGGCTTTTATGGCTGCCACTTCAGCCTGTTCAGTTATTAAGGATATTTTAAAGAAAGAGATTTCTGAAGATGAGATAGGCTATATTGCCCTGCATATCAATCTGTCTTTAGAAAAAAGGGGTGAAGATAACCGCAAGAAAAATATCGTGATGGTATGTTCCACAGGACGTGGTACAGCTGAACTTCTGGAACATCAGTACAGACGAAAGTTTGGTCCTTATATCAACAAGCTGATAACCTGTGACTGTAAGAATATTTCCAAGGTTGATTTCAGCGATATTGATCTGGTTATTTCTACAGTGCCTATTACAGAACCAGTCCCTGTTCCGGTAATAAGAGTTAAGTGTTTCCTGCAGGAAAATGATGTTAAGAGTATCAAGAAGCAGCTGAATAAAACCGGCACAGTTTCCATTGAGAGATTTTTTGATAAGCGTCTGTTCTTTGTTAATGTACCGGCCAAGACCCGTGAAGAGGTAATCGAATATATGACTATGCGCGTGGCAGCTGTAAAGAAGGTTCCGCGTAACTTTAAGGAACTGGTACTGCTCAGAGAAAAGAAAGCCATAACTGAATTCGGCAATATGATTGCCATACCTCATCCATATAAGACTTGTACCGAGGAAACATTTGCCGCTGTTGCAATTTTAAAAAAGCCAATTCTCTGGGACAAGAAGCAGGTTCAGATGGTTATGATGGTTTCAATAGCCAAAGACGAGAAAAAGAATCTGCAGCTTTTCTATGAGGTTACTTCGCGTATGCTGATGTCAAAACAGTATGTTAAGCTCCTGCTGCAGGAGAAAAGGTATTCTACCCTGATGGATGTCTTCCGTACAATTGAAAAAGAAAAAGAAAATGAATAGAAGCCCTTGCTTCTATTTTTTTGCAAAAAGGAGTAAGACTCAAAATTGAGCTACTTTTCCCTGACTATTGTATAATGGAGTTTGAGGTGAATTAAAAA
>JBJFHC010000276.1:0-2004 GCA_051893275.1 Erysipelotrichaceae bacterium
GCTGTAATCGTATCCACAGATACATTATAATACGAAAGCATCCCACTTATCTGGACACTTTTTAATTTTTTTAAAGGTAAAGGAAAGAAATGGCAGCAAGTTCAGAAGCATTGAAACGAGCAAAAAAGAAATGGGAATCTGAAAAAGTTGAACAGCTTACCGTAAGAGTTAAAAAAGGTAAGAGACAGGTAATTGCCGACTGTGCAGCTAAAAACCATGAATCTGTTAATCGCATGCTCAACCGTCTGATTGACGAAGAATTAAAGAAAAGCGGAATGGCAGAATAAAAAAGACCCTCGATGAGGTCTTTTTTTTTACTCTACATTTTTAGTTGCGATAACATCAGTACCGGCAATATCTTTAATCAGGATGTCACCAATATGGACCGGCTTATTTATTCTGGCCTTTTTAATGGCATCCATTACTTCAAATATCCTGTCCTTATCAACAGCATCCCTTGTTTTACAGGAAACTCTTTCTCCGTTATTTACAAAGATGGTAGATGTAATCATTCTTTTTGGATGAAGCACTTCATCTCTGGCGTATTTTTCACCTCTTGGACAGCTGTTACCGCTGATTAAAAGGACGTCATCCTTCTTTTCAACAGTAATTGTGCAGCCAATAGGACAGTTTATACATGTAAGTTCCATCAGTCATCCTCCAGAGATATTTCAATACTCTTAATTTCTCTATCCATCTTCTTAAGTACCAGCTGTTCCATTTCTCCAGGTGCCATTACTTTCTTTTTTATATGAGATACAGTTTCACCATTCACTTTTAACGTCAGGTACTTGTTTCTGTATACATTGTTTACTCTGAAACGAAATTTTATCTCTTCGCCAGGTCTTGAACAGATATATTGAGGTACGCTGTAGCGTATGCCGTTTTTAACAATTACTTTAATTTTGTCATCGTTATGATATCTACCGCTCAGGTATTCACTGGCTTTTAAACCGGCAAGACCCGCTTCACCTGAAACATAGTCTACCAGGTCATGAATGTGCAGTACATTGCCTGAGGCAAAAATTCCTTCTACGCTTGTCATCAGGTTCTGGTCAACTTCAGGACCACCGGTTATCCTATCAAGCTTAACATTGGCTTTTTTGGAAAGCTCGTTTTCTGGCAGCAGACCGCAGGAAAGCAGTAGAGTATCGCATTCATATTCTTTTTCTGTGCCCTTAATGACCTTGCGATTTTCATCTACCTCAGCTACTACAACTGAACTTATTCTATCTTTTCCCTTAATATCTACAATGGTATGGGAAAGATACAAAGGAATATCAAAGTCATTGAGACACTGCACGATATTTCTTTTTAAACCGCCAGAATAAGGAAGAAGCTCCACTACGCATTTAACATCTGCCCCTTCCAGTTTCATTCTTCTGGCCATAATAAGGCCAATGTCACCTGAGCCAAGTATTACAACTTTGTTTCCTATCTTAAGCCCATCAATATTTACCAGTCTCTGGGCACTGCCGGCACTGAAGATTCCTGATGGCCTGTATCCCGCAATATTCAGGGCACCGCGCGGTCTTTCTCTTGAGCCCATGCATAAGATTATGGCATTTGCTTCAATAAGTGATATGCCCTCGCTGTTTACAAATGTAATATTTTTGTCAGAGTCTATATCTATCACCATCGAGTTAAGAAGATAAGGAATGTTTCTTTCATTTACTTCATCAATAAATCTTTGGGCATATTCTGGCCCTGTCAGTTCTTCGTTGAAGGTATGTAAGCCAAAACCATTATGAATGCACTGATTTAAGATACCGCCTAGCCTGTCATCTCGTTCAATAATCAGAAGGTCTCTAATTCCTTCATCATAAGCCTTTACGGCTGCCGAAAGACCAGCCGGGCCACCGCCAATAATGACCAGATCTTTTTTCATCTGAAGTCCTCCAGTCTGCCTTCATCAATATATGATGCTGCGTTATTTTTGCGAATATCTTTTTCAGCTGTCTTCATTTCCCTTTTCATAATTTCCATAATCTTAGGAGTACAGAA
>JBJFHC010000277.1:0-7723 GCA_051893275.1 Erysipelotrichaceae bacterium
TTAAGAAACAGTTAGACGGTATCAAGGTATTAGGTAACGGCAAGCTTGAGAAGAAGCTTACAGTTAAGTGTAATAAGATTTCTGCTAGCGCAAAGAAGGCAATTGAAGAGGTAGGCGGAACAGTAGAGGTATTATAATGTTTAAGACATTTATAGACTTCTTTAAGAACAGGGATATAAGGAAAAAGATTTTCTTTACCCTGTTCATCCTGTTTATCTTT
The DNA here is from genome assembly GCA_051893275.1 of Erysipelotrichaceae bacterium. Taxonomy (GTDB): domain Bacteria; phylum Bacillota_I; class Bacilli_A; order Erysipelotrichales; family Erysipelotrichaceae; genus Colivicinus. The sequence continues at coordinate 221 of JBJFHC010000277.1, forward strand.
AGACTTGGAGCTGCAATTCCTGCCCCTGGAATTAACGATACAATCATTAAGCTGGGATCAAATTCTCTGCTTACAATGATGTCAATTCTGGGCGGTGGTTCAATTGAACAGATGTCTATATTCTCTTTAGGTGTAGGACCATATATCACTTCGAGCATCATTATTGAACTGCTCGCCATGGATATTATTCCTCCACTGGCAGAGATGGCCAAGTCTGGCAAGAAAGGCAGACAGCAGATGGATAGAATTACCAGATATCTGGCTGTAGTTCTTTCTTTGGTACAGGGCTATTTTATCGTACAGCTGTTATCGACAACTTATGGTATTGTAGATAATCCAGGCTTTGTTACATATGCCTATATTTCAATAATCTTTACAGCCGGTACAATGTTCTTATTATGGCTGGCTGATCAGATTACTACCAAGGGTGTTGGAAATGGTGTATCAATCATTATCTTTGCAGGTATTGTTGCCGGTATGCCATCTAATTTCCAGGAAGTATATTATACTTTCATCGGTGCTGGTGCTACTTCATCTTTAGGATGGATTGGCTTCATCATTTACATCCTGATGTTTATCGCAATTATTATTCTGGTTGTAGTAATGCAGATGTCTGAAAGAAGAATTCCTATTCAGTCATCAACTGCTCAAAGAACCAACAGAACCAAGGGTGATTTAAATCATCTGCCATTAAAGATTAATTCGGCTTCAGTTATTCCGGTAATCTTCGCCGGTGCTCTGATTCAGGGTCCACAGATTATTGCTTCATGGGTTAATACTGATGCCTATAACTGGCTGGCCAAGATTTGTGACTTCAAGTCACCATTATTCCTGGCTTTCTATGGTCTGTTAATTATTCTGTTTACTTTCTTCTATACTAATCTTCAGATTGATCCTAGTAAGATTGCTGAGGATCTGGGTAAGCAGGGTAACTATATCCCAGGTGTAAGACCTGGCTCTGAGACTAAGGACTATATTTCCAAGGTTTTAAACAGAATTACGGTTCTTGGTGCATTATTATTAACATTTATTGCGCTTCTTCCATATGTAATCAGTAATCTAACTGGTTTATCACAATCCGCTGCCGTTGGTGGTACTGGTATCATCATCGTAGTAGGTGTGGCTATGGAAACATATAAGCAGCTTAAGGGTCAGCTGACTTCTAAGCAGTATAAGGGTTTTGTAGGTAGATAAAAATATTATGAATCTTCTAATTATTGGTGCTCCAGGCGTTGGCAAGGGCACAATGTCTGAGTATATTGTTGACTATTATGGACTGGTACATGTTTCTACTGGAGACATGTTAAGAGGAGCTATTAAGGAATCGAGTCCTGTAGGCTTAAAGGCCAAGGGCTATATGGAACAGGGCAAGCTTGTTCCAGATGAAATCATCCACGACATCATTGTGGAGAGACTTTCAAAGGATGACGTTAAGAAGGGCTTCTTGTTTGATGGATATCCTCGTAATATCGAGCAGGCTAAGGATTTGTCGGTAATTCTTGAGGGACTTGGCATGAAGATTGATGCTGTAGTAAATCTTGAAATCGATGATGAAGTAATTGTTAAACGTATTACAGGCAGAAGATTCTGTCCAAATTGCGGACATACATCAAATATTTATTTTGCACCTGACAAGGTTGAGGGTAAATGTGATGTATGTGGAGGTGATATGGCAGTAAGAGCTGACGATAATGAGGAATCTTTAAAGGTCAGACTTGCAACCTATCATGAGCTTACCAAACCAGTTATTGCATACTACAAAGATCTTGATTTAGTTAAGTCAATTAATGCAGATCAGAAGATGGATGCAGAATTTGATGATATCAAGAAGGCTTTGGAAGGCATTAATTAATGATTAGTTTAAAATCTAGTCGTGAAATAGAACTTATGGACAGGGCAGGCACTGTTGTCGCCCTGGTCCACAAGCGTCTTAAAGAAGAAATTAAGCCTGGCATGACCACTAAGCATATCGATCAGATCTGCGAGGAGGTTATCAGGGAAAATGGTTGTACCCCATCTTTCAAGGGTTTATACGGGTTTCCCGGTTCAGTATGCACTTCAGTAAATGAAGTGCTTGTTCACGGTATTCCTGGTAGTCAAATATTGAAAAATGGTGATATAATAAGCGTCGACGTCGGCGCCTGCTACAAGGGATATCATGGCGACAGTGCCTGGACATTCCTGGTGGGGGACGTTGATGAAAAGGCAAAAGAGCTTTGCAGAGTTACTGAAGAGGCACTCTATAAAGGTCTTGAGCAGGTCAAGCCTGGAAACAGAATAGGAGATATCTCCTGGGCCATACAGTCTTATGTAGAGGCTCATGGTTATTCATGTCCTATCGAGTATACAGGTCATGGCATCGGCAAAAGTGTTCATGAAGATCCATATGTACCAAACGTTGGAAGGCCACACACTGGTCCGATCCTCAAAAGAGGAATGTGTATAGCTATCGAACCAATGGTATTTATGGGAAAACCTCATTGTCATACGTTAGATGATGACTGGGGAGTTGTAGCCAACGATCATTCGCTGTCTGCACATTATGAGCATACCATCGCAATAACAGCAGATGGATATAAGATTCTAACGAAGGAGGACTAAACATTTGGGAAAGCAAGATGTTATTGAAATTGAAGGTTTGGTAATTGATACTTTACCAAATGCACAGTTCAAGGTGAGACTTGAAAACGGTCACGAAATCCTGGCTCACGTTTCTGGTAAAATCCGCATGCATTACATCCGCATTTTACCGGGCGATAAAGTTACCGTAGAGATTTCACCTTATGATTTAACACGTGGGCGTATTACATTTAGACATAAATAGTCTAGGAGGGAAAACATGAAAGTAAGACCATCTGTAAAACCAATCTGCGATAAGTGTCGTGTTATTAAGCGTAAAGGTCGCGTAATGGTTATTTGTGAAAACCCTAAACACAAACAAAGACAAGGTTAAAGAAGGGAGAAATTAATAATGGCTCGTGTCGCTGGAGTAGATATTCCTAATGATAAAAGAGTAGTTATATCATTAACTTATGTTTATGGTGTTGGTGTTCCAACAGCAAAGAAAATTTTAGCAGAAAACAATATCTCTGAAGATATCCGTGTTAAGGATTTAACTGATGAGCAGTTAGCTGCAATCAGAAAGAGTCTTGATGCCTACAAGCTTGAGGGTGACTTAAGAAGAGAAACTCAGCTTAACATCAAGAGACTTATGGAAATTGGCTGCAATAGAGGTATCAGACACAGAAAGGGTCTGCCTGTAAGAGGCCAGAGAACTAAGACAAATGCTCGTACACGTAAGGGACCTCGTCGTACTGTAGCTAATAAGAAGAAGTAGTAGGAGGTATAGTTATGGCAGATAAGAAGACTGTTCGTAAGAAGCGTGTAAAGAAGAATGTCCAGACTGGATGTGCACACATTCATTCAACATTCAACAATACTATCGTTACAATTACTGATGAAGCAGGTAACGTTATTTCTTGGTCAAGTGCTGGTGCATTAGGCTATAAGGGTTCACGTAAGTCTACACCTTATGCAGCTCAGTTAGTATCTGAAGCAGCAGGTAAGACTGCAATGGATCATGGCATGAAGAAGCTTGAAGTAAATGTTAAGGGTCCAGGACCAGGCAGAGAAGCTGCAGTTAGAGCTTTAGCTACTATCGGTCTTGAGATTACCGCAATCAATGACGTTACTCCAATTCCACATAACGGTTGTCGTCCACCAAAGAAGCCTAGAGGCTAATGAAGGAGGAAACATATGCAGAAGTTTGAACGTCCAAAATTCAAAATTAGTGAGTATGTTGAATCTGATAACTATGGTAAATTCGTAATTTCACCACTTGAGAGAGGTTTTGGTACAACTTTAGGCAATGCCTTAAGAAGAACAATGATTTCATCTCTTCCTGGTGGTGCAGTTTATTCAATCAAGATTGATGGAGTATTCCATGAGTTCTCATCAATCAAGGGTGTAAGAGAAGATGTTACAATGATCATCTTAAATATCAAACAGCTGATTATTGATATTGCGGATGATACTACTTATACTTTAAGAATCAGTGCAAAAGGACCTTGTACTGTAACTGCCGGAGATATTATCTGTCCAGCCGGCGTAGAAATCCTGAACAAGGATTTAGTTATCGCTAATCTTGAAGAAGGTGGCGTTCTGGACATGGAACTGATGGCCAAGATTGGAAGAGGCTATGTTTCTGCCGATGAAAATAAGCAGATTTATCAGGGTTCTTCTCAGGGTATTGGAGCTATCTACACTGATGCAATCTATACACCAGTAGTAAAGGCTAACTTCTCAGTTGAGCCAACTCGTGTTGGTCAAAGTGCCAAATTCGATGAGCTGACTGTTGAAGTATGGACTGATGGTTCTATCAATCCTAAGGAGTCAATTGCCCTGGCTTCCAAGATTCTGATTTCGCATTTAGAGTTATTTGCGGAAGCTGATTCACTGACATCTGAAATGGGCTCTTTAATGGAAGAGAATGTTCATGACGGTGTTGGCAAGGCAATCAATATGTCTATTGATGATTTAGACTTAACTGTAAGATCTTACAACTGTTTAAAGAGAGCTGGTATCTCTACAGTTGAGGAACTGACACAAAAGAGTGAAGATGAAATGAGCAGAGTGCGTAACTTAGGAAAGAAATCTCTTAAGGAAGTTAAAGAAAAACTTGCTTCGCTTAATTTATCTTTCAAGCATTATGAATAGGAGAAAAATTTATGCATAATCGTAAATTAGGACGTACAGCTGATCATCGTAAGGCGCTGCTTAGAAACCTGGCTACTGAAGTAGTTATGAGAGGTAAAATCGAAACTACTGAAAAGAAGGCTATGGAATTAAGAAACGTTGTTGACAGCTTAATTACAGTTGCTAAGAAGGATACCTTAGCTGCAAGAAGACAGGCTGCTGCTTATTTATACAAGGACGAAGCAGTTAAGAAGTTATTCGCAGAAATCGCTCCTAAGTATGCTGACCGCAAGGGTGGCTATACTAGAGTGACTAAGACTGGTATCAGAAAAGGTGATAATGCACCTCTGGCAACAATCGAATTATTATAATCGATTAAAACAGATTTATATCAGGGAGAAGTTTAGTACTTCTCTCTTTTTAATGCTAAAATAGATGCAGTATGAAAAGATTTGATAAGAGTATCATTGTTACACTAATGCTTATCGCACTGTTAAGTGTGTCTTTTCTGTTTGCCTCTTATAAGGTTAATGAGATCACGATAGATTCCTGCAACGATACTTTAAAAGATGCGGCAGCTCAGGCTGGAAATGATTTAAGAAGATATATAAAAAATGATTATGAACAGCTTAATGTAGTTGGCGATCTGCTTATTCAGCATGGCGAACTGGATAATGAAATTGTAAGAAAGCATCTGGGTTCTTTTAATCAGAGAGGTACTATTTCTAAAATCGGTATACTTACTAAAGATAATCGGCTGATACTTCCGGATGATGAATATGATAATCTTTATGATTTTGAAACTGAGCTGGCTATGTGTCCCTATGTTTCAGATGTCAAAGTAAGCGAAGACGGTTCCAAATATATTTATCAGGCTGTAGCTATTGAATCTGAAACTGAGGTGTCCGCAATAATATATGGCTATGTTAATCTGAAAGATTTGTCTAATGCCATGTCCAGCAACGCTTTTGACGGTCAGCTGCAGATTTATGTGGCGGATGGCGAAACAGGTGACTTTCTGGTTGATACCTGGCATAGTGCATTGGGCAATGCCTATGATGAGGCTCTGATAAGCCGTAAGACAAAGGCCGGCTATGATTTTAATAAGTGTAAAGAAGACCTGAAAAATAATGCACCTGGCTATATAGCTTTCTGGTCTAATTCGGCAGATGAATACATGTATTCATATTACGAACCAGTTGGTTTAAATCACTGGATGGTTCAGGTGGCAGTGGTGGAAAGCGTAGTATTTGCCAGGGCAAATTCTATACGCAATGTATTGTTTACTCTTGCGGTACTGGAGGCAGTTATTTTTATTGTTTATTTTGTCTATATTGTCTCTAAAGTTAAGAAAGAAAAGAGAGTACAGGAAGCTGATCTGAAAAGGACGCTGGATATGTATGATGTTCAGCAGCTTCTGTTTAATACACGTAAAAATGATGAACTCATTATTAAGGCTCTGGATAAGGTTAAGGATATTACAGAGTCCAGACTGGCCTTTTTAATGAGAATTGAGGATGATTATATTAGTGAAATATTCGGATCGAATAATGATAATAACTGGCAGGGTAAGCTTCTTAACCGCAATGTAGCTGAAGGTTTTCCGCTTCTGTATGATGAACTGATACATGGCAAAACAATTAAAGTAAGCTATATTGATTTATCTTCTCTGGCAGGTGTTTCAGACTTAAGCATGCTGGATGAGGGTGGAGTGAAGAGTTTTGCAGCGGTACCAATTTTAAACAGTGAGAATGTTTTAAGTGGTATCTTTGGTGTTGCCAGCGTGAATCTTGACAGTAATTATGAACATACCATCGAGTCACTTTCAAGAATTTTTATGATGGCACTTAACAATGTTGATTATCTTAAAAAGATTGAAAGAATGGGCAGTTTTGATGCGCTTACCGGGCTTAAGAACCGTAATTGTTATGAGGATTTTATTTCCTTGTTTAAGGGCGATACGCTTAGCTGTATCTATATGGATGCGGATGGTCTGCACGATCTGAATAATACTCTGGGTCATGAAGCGGGTGACGAGATGCTCATATTTATGGCAGATACAATTAAGAGAGTATTTGGTATGAGCGATTCTTATCGTACCGGTGGTGATGAGTTTGTAATATTTGATTATCATAAGTCTATAGAAGAATTAAATAAAGACTGTAAACTGATGGAAGATAGATTTGAGGAAGCTGGTTACCATTCTTCAATCGGCATTGCGGTTATGGATAATGGTGTGAGTATTAATGAACTGGTTAAGTCAGCTGAAGAGGCGATGTATAAGGCTAAGAGTGAATATTACAGCAATGATTCAAATAACCGTCGTGTCAGAAATATGAACAGGAAACTGGAAGATACTCTTTTAAAGAAGAAAGACACCGATGTTTTCCTGAGAATTATTTCTTCCAGATTCATGGGTGTTTATGTAGTGGATCATGAAAGTGATACTGTCCGGTCTATTTATGAGCCTGATTATTTCAAAGAGATTCTGGAGAAATATGATTATCATTTTTCTGCTTCGATGAGAGAATATCTTGAGGAATATGTATCTGCAGATGATCATAATAAGATTGAACAGTATCTTGATTATGTAAAGCTTAGAAGCTGTCTGATGAAGGATGGAATTGAGGAAGTTAGTTTCTGTAAAAAGAATGGTGAGGAACTGTCATTGAAGATATATCCGGCAAAGGAATATGGCTGTGATAATGGTCGCTGTTCCTCAGTCTGGGTTTTTGAGAAGTTATAAAACCTGGTGTAAAAACCACACCAGGTTTTATTTTGTTCAGAAAAGCTGCATTTTAAGTTCAT
>JBJFHC010000278.1:0-7714 GCA_051893275.1 Erysipelotrichaceae bacterium
CTTATTGTCGCGATTAATTTCGGATGATGAGGGACTGTACATTATTCTAAGATAATCCTCTATGTCCTTCATCGTCCAAGTTACGAAAGGAGGAAATGATTTATGAATATAGAAATGTTTGTTTCTATTGTCTCTTTAGTCATTTCATCTATAAGCTCTGGCTCACAGATGAGTGACAGGGATAAAAAGAAAAATGGCCGTTAATCCTGGAAAAATTACGGCCAAAAGCTAAATCTTTTTAGGACTTACCGTTATCGGGTATGCCCTTTATTCATTTATATTTTAACACTGCCACCAGGTTTTTTCAAGAATTTAGCGATATCGTTTACTGTTTATACAGTTTCTTGAGATTGGATGTACGTCCGATTTTCTTGAGTTCATCATAGATGGCCTGAAGCTGTGATTCGTATTTGTTTTTCTGGAAGGATGAAATGAATTCCAGATTTTTTATTTCTTCAGGCAGATACTGTATCTTATGGAAACAGTCATATCTTTCATAGGAATATTTTTCATCATCACTTAAGCTTACGGGAGTAAGTCTCAGATAAGGCGGGATTTCATAGGCTTTGTCTTTGACAAAGTTTTCAGCCTTATGGGTGGCATCGCAGGCCGTTCTTGATTTAGGTGAAAGACATAAGTCAATAACCTGCATGCCCAAAGGGATAATGGCCTCAGGAAGCCCTACATGCATTGCCGACTGGACGGCCGGATAGGTTCTGGATACGACAGCGGGATTAGCCAGGCCTATATCTTCATAGGCGATAACCAAAAGTCTTCTGACAATTGATTCCAGATCGTTAGCTTCCGCCAGTAGTGCCAGATAGTAAAGGGCACCATTGACATCTGAGCCGCGGATTGATTTCTGAAAACCGCTTAAAAGATCATAATAGCCATCTTCTTTGCTCCAGCTTCGCTGCAGGGCAACCCTGCACTGTTCATTGATATCTTCATCGGTTATGATGCTGTCTTTACAGGTGACAGCGGCAAATTCCAGAATATTGAGGGCTGACCTGACATCGCCATTTACTCTTGAGGCGATTAGATTAAGCGCAGAATCAGTAATACTTACTTTACTGTCCAGGCCTTCTTTGGCCTTAATGGCGTAATTGATGGCCTGTTTAACATCTTCATTATTTAATGGCTTAAATTCGAAAAGATGACATCTTGATCGGATAGCCGGATTGATGGAATGAAAAGGATTGGCTGTAGTGGCGCCAATCAGAATAATGCTGCCGTTTTCAACATGGGGAAGCAGAAGATCCTGTTTATCTTTATTAAGACGGTGAACCTCATCACAGATAAGTACAATCTGACCACTCAGTTTAGCCTCCGCAAAAATGGCATCAAGATCTTTCTTGTTGCCGCTCACCGCATTGAAACGCCGGCAGGTTTTATTTAATGTAAGCGCAATAACGCTGGCCAGGGTTGTCTTGCCGGTACCTGGAGGACCAAAGAAAATGGATGAAAACATCTCACCTTTTTCTACGCATTTGCGGATTATTCCGTTCTCGCCTACCAGGTGTTTCTGACCGACAATGTCGTCCAGTGTTTTTGGTCTTAAGCGAAAGGCTAATGGTTCTTTCATATCAGATTAACTGCCTCATCAATTCTATGAAGTACCTTATAGGCATCTTTGTAGTCCTCATCGGTTAAAGGTGCCGCATCTTCAACTACTATTACATCAATACCGGCATTTACGGCTGCCCGGATGCCATTATGTGAATCTTCAAAGACAAAGGCTTCCTCTGGTTTATAGCCTTTTAAACATAAAAGGAAAATATCTGGTGCGGGTTTTGGATTATTTACTTCCGTTCCTGAATGTACCTCTGTGAAAAACTCCAGAATCCCCAGATTCTCCAGCATCTTAACGGCCAGGTGTCTTTGGGTAGATGTACCTACAACACATTCAATATTCTTACTTTTCAGATAAGCCAGGATTTCCTTTACGCCAGGCATCAGTTCAATGCCATTGCTTAGAATCTGCTCCTCGTTAAGTTCATAGATTCTCTTAAGAAATACCTCCAGAGGAAAATCAGTGCCATATCTTCCATAAAGCTCATCTTTACAGGCAATAAAAGGTCTTCCCATCAGTGTTCTAAAGAAAGGATTGTCATATTCATAGCCAAGTTCTTTTAAAGCTATTTCTTCATTTCTAAACCACATTCCCTTCTCAGAATCAATAAGAAGGCCATCCATATCAAATATACAAATTTTCTTTTTCATACGAAATAATTATATAAGAAATTGAATATATCTTGTGCTAAAATAAAAAAAGTTAAGGAGGAAGAAACATGGATGTCCATATATGTACAGATGTAGATCGATCGTCTTATGGAAACATTGCATGTTTCCCTAGGGCATCTTTCTATTTCTCATTCTAATGTTTTAAAGGAGGAAGAAAGATGATTGAAAAAATTATAGAACTGTTAAGCCAGAATAATTATAAGGAACTGAAGGCTCTTTTAAGAGATTCCAATGAAGCCGATGTAGCTGAGTGTCTGAATGAACTGGAAAAAGAAGATCTGGCAATTGTTTTCAGACTGCTCAATAAAGATGAGGCTGCCGATATTTTTGCGAGAATGGATGACGGTTCGCAAGAGATGCTGGTAGAGCTGATGTCTGATGCGGAACTGGCTTCGATTATTTCCAAGCTTTATGTGGATGATGCGGCTGACCTGATTGAGGAGCTGCCTGCCAATCTGGTTACCAAGGTACTTAAGAATACTTCGGCAACCAAGAGAAAGACCATCAATGAAATACTGAAGTATCCAGAGGATTCAGCTGGTTCGATTATGACCACTGAATATGTGGATCTGCATAAAAATGATACAGTTAAGGATGCCTTCGATAGGATTCGTAAGATTGGTTTAAAGAAGGAAACTGTATATACCTGTTATGTAATTGACTCTGATCGTCATCTTCTGGGTGTTACCACTGTCAAGGATCTTCTGATGGAAGATTATGAGACTAAGCTGGTTGATGTAATGGAGGAAAATGTCATTACTGTAAGTACCACTGAGGATAAAGAGGAAGTATCCAAGATGTTTGATAAGTATGACTTCCTGGCTTTGCCGGTAATTGATTCAGAGAACCGTCTGGTTGGTATCGTTACTATCGATGATGCCTTTGATGTAATGTCGGAGGAGAGCGAAGAAGACTTCGAAAAGATGGCTGCGATGGCTCCATCGGAGGACGTATATCTGAAGGAACCAATTATCAGGCAGTACAAGAACCGTATTGTGTGGCTGCTTATACTGATGCTGTCATCGATTGTAACAGGCAAGATTATTACCAATTATGAATCAGCCTTCGCAAGTGTTCCGCTTCTTGTATCCTTTATTCCAATGATTATGGATACCGGCGGTAACTGTGGTTCCCAGGCTTCAACCATGATTATCCGTGCTCTGGCAACTGATGAAATTGAGACTAAAGATGTGCTTAAGGCCTGGTGGAAGGAAATCAGAATTGCCCTGCTGGTAGGTGTAACTTTAGGCGTGGTGAATGGTGCCCGAATTGCGCTGCAGTATCATGACTTCTCTCTGGCTTTGGTTATTGCGATTACTTTGATGTTTACAGCCTGTATTGCCAAGTCACTTGGCTGTCTTTTGCCTATCGGGGCTAAGGCACTTAAACTTGATCCAGCCTATATGGCTTCACCAATGATTACTACCATTGTGGATGCCTGTTCACTGGCAATTTATTTTAATATCGCTTTAGTATTAATGAATATTTAGGGAGTATATGGAAAAGATTAAGGAACTGTTTAAGAAGTATAGAGAAATCATTGTCTATGTGATTGTGGGTGGATTAACGACTGTTGTTAATTTTGTCATCTTCTATTTATGCAAGATTACATTTGGTACCTCTACTGCCTTTACTATGAATCTGGCTAATTTCCTGGCCTGGGTGGTGGCTGTACTGTTTGCCTTTGTGACCAACAAGCTCTATGTGTTTGAATCTAGGAGCATGGAAAAGGCTGTACTGATAAAGGAATTTACTTCTTTTGTGGCAGCCCGCGTATTTTCTCTGGGAGCTGAGGTTGTGATTATGAATGTTGGTGTTCTGGGTTTGCATATACCGGATATGATATGTAAGCTTTTTGCGCAGGTAGTTATTATTCTGATGAACTACTTTTTCTCTAAGTTTGTAATATTTAAAAAGAAATGAAACTGGTTATTCAAAGAGTTAAACATGCCTCATGTACAATTGATGGCGAGGTTGTATCCAAAATAGAACAGGGCTATATGGTGCTGGTTGGTTTTGGTGAGGGTGATAATGAAGAAATTGCCATGAAGCTGGCCAATAAGCTTATTAAGCTAAGAGTGTTTGATGATGGTGAGGGCAAGATGAATCTGGCGCTTAAGGATGTTGGTGGTTCAATACTTTCAATTTCGCAGTTTACATTATATGCCGACTGTAAGAAGGGCAACCGTCCATCTTTTTCTTATGCCCTGCATCCGGATTATTCTAAGCCTCTTTATCTTTTCTTTAATGATTATTTAAGGAAACAGGGAGTTGAGGTAGGTGAAGGTGTTTTTGGTGCGGATATGAAGATAGATTTATTGAATGATGGTCCAGTTACCGTTATTATGGATTCTAAGGAGCTATAACATTATGAATATAGTATATGGAAGCGAACTTTCTAAGGAACTTAGAGAAAATCTGAAAAAAGAAATAGAAAAAACTGAGGGCAGAAAGCCCTGCCTGGCTGTTGTGCTGGTTGGGGAGAATCCTGCTTCGCTTTCTTATGTGAAAGGCAAGAATAAGGCTTTACATGAAGTGGGTATGGAATGCCGGCAGATTGATCTTAAAGAAGATATTAAAGAGGAAGAACTGCTTGGTTTAATAGCTGAGCTTAACAGCGATGATAAAATAGATGGCATACTGGTACAGCTTCCTTTGCCTGAACATATCGATCAGAAAAAAGTAATTCAGTCTATTGTGCCTGATAAGGATGTTGATGGCTTAAATGTCATCAATGCCGGAAAACTCTTTACCGGTGAAGATGGCTTTGTGCCCTGCACACCTTTAGGGGTTATTAAGCTTCTGGAGAGAATGAACTGTAATGTAGAAGGAAAAGAGGTTACGGTTATTGGCCGCTCAAATCTTGTGGGTTTGCCAGTCGCCAGACTTTTAACCAGGAAAAATGCCACCGTTACAATCTGTCACTCTAAGACACATAATCTAAAGGATGTATGTAAGAGAGCCGATATACTGGTGGTGGCTATGGGCAAGCCAAAGTTTATTACATCTGAATATGTAAAGGAAGGCGCCTATGTAATAGACGTGGGTGTAAATCGGGTTGATGGTAAGCTTTGTGGCGATGTTGATTTTGAAAATGTGAAAGATAAGTGTGCAGCTATTACCCCGGTACCAAAGGGTGTGGGTCCAATGACTATCACCATGCTGCTGCACAATACTTTAAAGGCTTATAAGCTGCATGAGGGAATTAAATGATTGAGAATTATGGATTAAATGATATAGTACAGATGAAAAAGGACCATCCCTGTAAGAAGTCACATTACTGGCGCATTATCAGGGTTGGTGCGGATATTAAGATTAAGTGTCTGGGCTGTGATGCGGTGGTCATGATGGAACGCCGTGATTTTGAGCGTAAATGTAAGAAAATGATTGAGAAAGCTCCTGAGTAATCGAAAAGCTCGTCCTTAGACGAGCCTTTCTTATTATGGAAATGAAAAAATTATTACTGTCTATATTAAACAATAAGTTTGTGTTAGCTATGTGAAAAAAAGGATAAAAATGAAAAAAAGAAGAATTCTGATTACTGTGCTTGTAATATTGTTGATGATACTGGTAACTCTTGGTGTCTATGTGTTTTTCTTTATGGAACCAAAGGAGAACTTAAGTACCATGTATCTTTCATCTGATACAAATGTAGAATATGTTCTTGATGAAGAACTGAATGAGGTGCCATTTGTAAGGGGTACTGAAGTAAGTTTAAGCGATAGAACTAAGAAGATTGAAGATAAAGAGTACTATAAGCTTTATATTAATGATAATGTTTATTATCTTGAAAGTATCGATAAGCTGGTAAGTGATATTAATGATGTAGTTACACTTAAGAGTCTTTATGTATATCGGGATAATACTTCTTATTTAAATGGTGATGATTCTAAAATTGATTCTTTTGTACAAAGAGGGGAAACAGTTAATATTACTGGCTACTATGGTTTAAATGAAGATGGAACTGTAGAAAGATATAAGACTGACAGGGGTTATATTAATCCCAAGTATCTTTGTGAAAGTGATGATATTCCCTATGAGGAATTTGCCTCTTACCATCAGGGCATTTATTCCTATGATGATGGTGATGGTGCCAGCGGTATAGATTATTATCCTAATGAGAAACCTTCTTTTGAAGATAATGTAATGCCGGATGAGGTAAAGGCTATCTATATAAACGATAAAGCCATCTATGAGCTTGATGATTATATTGATCTGGCCAGGTATCTGGGTGCCAATACTCTGGTTATTGATATCCGTGATTCTCATATTATTACAGTTAAGATGGATACAATGAAGGAATATTCTCCTTCTTCCTATGAGGCTGGCATGTTTGAAAAAGCTGAGTTTAAACAGATGATTCAGAAGGCTAAGGATGCCGGTTTATATTTAATTGCCCGTATTACCGCTTTTAAGGATAATAATTACGCTTTAGATCATCCTGAGGAATGTATTATTGATCTTAGCGAGAATGCGCCTTTAGTCTATGGTGAAGCCAACTGGCCGACTGCCTATTCGAGAAATATGTGGGAATATAATGTTGAGCTTTCTAAAGAGTGTATTACTGACTTAGGCTTTAATGAGATTCAGTATGACTATGTGCGTTTCCCAGAACAGGTTGACTATTATGCGGATGATCTGAAAATACTTGATTTAAAGAATGAATATGGTGAATCAAGATCGGAAGCGATACAGCATTTTCTGATGTATGCAGCTGATGAAATACACTCAGTCCACGGCTACTTGAGTGCCTGTGTGTTTGGTGAGACATCCAACTCCTATGTGGCTGCCTATGGACAATACTGGCCAGCTGTTTCTAATGTGGTGGATGTCATATCACCAATGCCTTATCCCGATCATTTCAATCCGCATGACTTTGGCATAAGCGATGCGATAGTCTGGGAGGTGCCATACCGTCTGATGTATGCCTGGGGTTCACAGGCAAAACAGAGGCAGTCTGAAATACCAACACCTGCCAGAGTTCGAACCTGGCTGCAGGGTTATCGTGCCATCAGGGAACCTAAGATCTATTATGATGTGACTAAGGTAATTGAGCAGATTGACGGCCTGAAGGATGCCGGTCTTTATGATGGATTTATGGTCTGGAATGTTTTAAGTGACTATGAGCTATTAAGAAGCTATAAAGAGGCTTTTGATTAAAGGCTGAAATTTAAAAGGTTAAAAAATACTGTTTCGTTTTCTTGAGGGTATTTAACAGGGTAATCAAACCTGTTAAGGGTCTCCGTTTTAGGGGAGGACCTGAATCATATAAAAATAGAGGCAGATACCGGATGTATTTTACAACTGGTATTACCTCTTTTTATGTTTCTCTGATATTATTGAATTTCGTTTTAAATATTTCTGTTGAAATTTCCTTGATTCCAATCCCAAATCCATTTTAATAATATTATCAGGGTTTAACATCAATCCCTGGAATTCATAGCCCAGTGTAATAAGAAAACTGGCAGCA
>JBJFHC010000279.1:0-1972 GCA_051893275.1 Erysipelotrichaceae bacterium
ATCTCTTTCCTGAATAAAACCCTAATCATCATCTTCCAGCTCCAGGAATACTGACTCAAGTGAAGAATCACCCTTAACCTCTTCCATCGTACCCGACTTAATAAGCTGACCCTGCTTAATAATTGCCACCTTGTCACATAGCTTCTCAGCTACTTCTAAAACATGCGTAGAAAAGAAAATAGAACCACCATTATCACAGAACTCTCTCATCATCACCTTCAAGTCATGACTTGCCTTTGGGTCAAGTCCCACAAAAGGCTCATCCATCACAATCAGATCTGGCTCATGCAGCCAGGCAGCTATTATGGCAAGCTTCTGACGCATACCATGGCTATAGGAACTGATAGGACTGGCCAGAGAATCCTTTAATTCAAAAATACCGGCATACTTATCAATCCTTTTAATTCTTTCATCATTATCTACATTAAAAACATCGCCAATAAAATTAAGATAATCAACACCTGACATATAGTTATAAAGATCAGGATTATCCGGAATATAGGCAATCTTACGCTTACACTCAATAGGCTTATCCTTAATACTCAAACCATCAATCCTTATTTCACCACTCTCAAAAGAAAGAATACCAATCAGACACTTAATAGTAGTTGTCTTACCAGCTCCATTATGACCAATAAAACCATAAATCTCACCATCATTAATCGTCAGATCAAGATTATCAACTACCCTTTTATTATCATAAGACTTACAAAGCCCCTTAATCTCTACCATCCTTATCAAACTCCTTAACATCCACATCTAACGGCTTATCAATATCCTTACCAACATAGCCGCCATTTCTTCTTCGCTGCTTAACACATTCACTCAGAATATACTCAATCTGCCCATTGATTGACCTGAAATCATCCTCTGCCCAGGAAGCTATATCATTAAACAGCTTCTCCGAAATCCTTAATGGAACCTGCTTCTTAGCCATTAATACAGAGAACCACTGTTGACAATTGGCGTAGCATCCTTATTGCCGCATAAAACTACCAGCAAATTCGATACCATCTGGGCCTTACGCTCCTCATCAAGCTCCACTACATTATTTTCATTAAGTCTGTCTAATGCCATCTCAACCATACCAACAGCACCATCCACAATCATCTTTCTGGCATCAATGATGGCACTAGCCTGCTGACGCTGCAGCATAACAGCGGCAATCTCTGGTGCATAGGCCAGATAAGTAATACGTGCTTCAACAATCTCCAGACCGGCTTCAGACACCTTATCCTGAATCTCCTGCTTAATACGCTTTGCCACAACTTCACTTGAACCTCTTAAAGAACCATCATCAAACTCACCATCACCAGTAGTATCCACATTATTAGAAACATCATATGGATATAGCCTTACAATGTTTCTTAAAGCTGCATCACACTGAAGCGAAAGATATTCCTTATAATTATCTACATTAAATACGGCCTTGGCTGTATCCTTCACGCGCCATATAACCGCAATACCAATCTCAATCGGATTACCCAGACAGTCATTAATCTTCTGCTTAGTATTAGACAGAGTCATCATTTTCAGCGAAATCTTTTTGCTTAAGGTTTCACTGGAACTGTTTACCTTCACCTTAGAATTAGAAGCTTCAATATCGCCACTTTGATTAAGCTTAGTACCAGCAGCTGGATTAACCGCCGTCACAAAAGGATTCACAAAATAAAAACCCTCACTCTTTAAAGTACCAACATACTTACCAAATAAAGTAAGCACCAGTGCCTCCTGGGGCTTTAAAACCTTTAAGCCAGGCAGTATCAGTATAGCCACAATGTAACAGATAACCATTACCACAATACTTAAAACAAGCGCTACCGTACCAAACATACTCTCAGCCATAATAACCAGTCCAACTGGTACTATCCACAACAGAATATCCAATATTAACATCATCATTCCATTCTGTTTAAGATTCAAAACCTTTTCTTCCATATCAATATCCCTCCTGATATCATCTTGATATCAT
>JBJFHC010000280.1:0-1971 GCA_051893275.1 Erysipelotrichaceae bacterium
AGTACTTCGATCTCAAACTTCTCTTTGAGCTCTTCAAAAGAAGACTTGTTGGGATTAAGACGGTAATAGGTCTTATGAACCGCATGATAGTTTTCAATGATGGTCTTATAGTCATCAGGATACTGTTTCCGTATCAGATTATAGAGCCATTCTGGCACTGAGCAGTTGATGTTTTCTTTATCAGAACGCTTTAATTCATTGATGTTTCTTAAAGTGGCATTGATAAAGGACTTGTCATATTTGGTCCTACCCAGTTCGACATAGGAATTATTGACGGCATATTCTTTTTCCTTCATGAAGTATCTTTCATAAACAGCCATCATCAGTATGAGTTTATTTGTAAGATTAGTCTTTCTGATATAAAGATTTACATTATATTCCAGAAGTTCATAGTTTTTTAAAACGCCCTGAACCAGACTGGTGACAAAGGGTCTTTGGACTTTTTCGAGTTTTTCCAGTTCCTTGCGCATTAAAAGGCTGGTGAATGATTCATCGGCAATTGTTTTATAAAGGATATTCAAGGCGGTACTTCTTTGCATAGTTACTCCAGATATAGGGGGTCCATCTGTATCTTTATTTTCGAATAAGGTCCCTTGAGATATTCATCAATTATACCCCAGACAGTATCCAATAATGCTTTACCGTTTTTATCCAGGAGCATGATTCTGTATCTGTAGGTATCTTTTATTTTTATCAGTTCTACCGGTTTATAGACTTTTATATTAAGTGGGCTGATGTTGTCCATCAGATAGTTTAGGGATTTATTAAGTCTATCCTCATTCATATCTGAAACAATAAGTTCCATAAGATGCGAATATGGCGGATAGTTCAGCTTATACCGATAGTTCATTTCAATATTATAGTAATAAGTATAGTCCTGTTTAAGCACCGCTTTTAAGACATAGTGATCTTTATTAAAGGCCTGAATAAGCACTCTGCCCGACCTGCTGGCCCGGCCGCTTCGGCCTGAAGCCTGCATAAGAAGATTAAAGGTCTGATTTGCTGCATTAAAGTCCTGGTGCATCAGTCCTGCATCGGCATTTAAGATGCCTACCAGAGTAACGGAAGGATAATCCAGACCCTTGGCTATCATCTGGGTACCAATGAGGATATCATATTCATGTTTCTCAAAGGATTTAAGTATCGCTTCATGAGCACCTTTTCTGTTTGTTGTGTCGGCATCCATACGGCCGATTGAAGCATTAGGAAATAATTTATGCAGTTCTTCTTCAACCTTCTGAGTTCCATAGCCATAATATGAAAGATTTGATGAACCACATACCGGACATTTTCTGAAGAGTTTATATTCCCTTCCGCATTCATGGCATTTCAGTATTTTTTTATCGGCATGATAGGTTAAAGAACGGTCACAGTTTTCGCACATTATGGCCTTTCCACAATCAAGGCATTTTACAACAGATGAATATCCCCTTCTATTTAAAAGGATAATAACCTGCTCCTTGCGGTTCAGTGTTTCTTCTATCGCTTCTTTTAAGGGCCTGGAAATAATATAGGAGCCCCTGTTCTTGCATTCATTTACCAGGTCGATGATGCTGATATCCGGAAGAGTATTATTGATTCTTTTATTTAAAGTCAACAGCTTATATTCACCCTTTAAAGCCCGGGTATAGGAATCCAGACTTGGAGTTGCCGAGGCCAGCAGGACTTTACAGCCATAGAGATAGGCAAGTCTGGCTGCCACATTTTTAACTGAGTAACAGGGTGTTGAATCCTGAGTGTAGGAAGTATCATGTTCCTCATCTATAATAATTAAACCCAGACTGTCAAAAGGCAGAAATATGGAACTTCTGGTACCTACCACTATTCTGACTTCTTTTTTGATTACTCTCAGATACTGTTCAAAGCGCTGCTGATCACTTAAGGCTGAATGATAGAAAATTACATCTTCAAAGCGGGAAGATACTCTTTCAATCATCTGCGGGGTTAAAGATATTTCCGGTACAAGTATTA
>JBJFHC010000281.1:0-1962 GCA_051893275.1 Erysipelotrichaceae bacterium
GAGAATAAAAGAGTTTCTTTAATGACTGAAGCCTTAAGAAATAAAGATATTGATGCTTTCTTTGAACTTGTTAAAAGAAGCGGGGATTCATCTTACAAGTATCTTCAGAATATCTATGCTTCAAATAATCCTTATATGCAGGAAATATCACTGGCCTTAGCCTTAATTGAAAAGTTCCTTGATGGTAAGGGTGCATACCGAGTACATGGTGGCGGTTTTGCCGGTACAGTACAGGCCTATGTTAAAGAAGAAGACATTGAAAGCTTTAAGGAACTGATGGAGTCGGTATTTGGCGAGGGTTGTGTCTATGTGCTGAATATTCGTAAGAGTGGAGCCATCAGATTTATTTAAATGAAATATATATCTAAGCTATTATTAATCTGTCTGTTTATAATCGTGATGACAGGCTGCAAGGAAAAATATACCAGGATTGTGGTAATAAGTGATCTGCATTATTTGTCAGATTCTCTTTATAATGACAGTCCTTATTTTGGTGAGCTGATTAAAAAGGCTGATGCCAAAATAACTCCATATTCTAAGGAACTGCTAGATTCACTTATAGCGGATATAGATAATGAAAAAGCTGATGTTGTGGTACTTCTTGGAGATATGAGCTTTAATGGCGAAAGAATAAGTCATGAGGAAATAAGTGAAGCTTTTAAAAAACTTGATCTTCCTGTACTGGCAATACCGGGCAATCATGATTTATATAATCTTTATGCCAGAGAATATAACGATAATGGTTATACAGGCACTGATACTGTTGGCATCAGTGATTTTGAGGATATTTATAATTCACCTTATACTGTGAAAGATAATGATTCTTCAAGTTTTATTTATCGAATCAACAATATTAATCTGCTCCTTCTGGATGTAAATGCGTCAAAGGTATTTGATGAAGTGAGTGGCTCAACTTTGAGCTGGATAAAAGACAATATTGATAAAAATGATGTAACAGTAGCTTTTTCTCATCAGAATCTGCTGGTACATGGATTATATTCTGAAGATTATCTGATTCATAATTGTGATGATGTTCTAAGTCTTTATAATGAACTGAATATCAAAGTTAATTTTACCGGTCATATTCATCTGCAGAATATTGTCGAAGAAAATGGTTTTACCGAAGTGGCAACTTCAGCGGTTTCGGTTTCACCTTTGCAGTATGGAGTAATTGATGTTTATTCTGATCATCTTGAATATCATACTGAACAGCTTAAAAACGACGAACTTCAGAATATTGCGACAGAGTATTTTAACTCAAAAAGCGAGCGTTCTATATCAAGATATACGGATGATGAAGAACTGATAAGTTACTATATCAGCTGTAACTCGCTGTTCTTTAAGGGAAGAAAAGATGAACTGGTATATGATAGGGAAAAGGTGGAGACAATATCTAAATTAAGTTCATTTACAGGTAATTATCTGGATATTATGTTTTCCATGGAAAAAGTAAATGATAACTATTTAAGCATATTACTTGATTAATGTATCTATAGTCCTATAATTTCTTTTGTATATAAGAGGTGATTTTAGATGATAGAAGATATTTTTAATATCGGCGTTGAAGATAAAGATACTGAACTGTTTGAAGGACAGTATAAAGTAAAGGGCATGCGCTACAATTCCTATCTGATTATGGATGAGAAGATATGTGTGCTTGATTCGGTGGCTGAGGATTTTGGCGATGAATGGCTTAAGTCAATAAAAGAAATAGTAAAAGACAGAAAAATTGATTATCTTGTAATATCACATATGGAAAGTGATCATTCCTATAACATTGAGAAGCTGGTCAATGAATATCCGGATATTACGCTTGTCGGGAATACCCAGACTTTTAATATTCTGAATAAGTATTTTGAGTTAAATGTTAATAAGCTTACAGTAAAAAACGATGAGCTTTTATCACTTGGTAAACATTCTTTGAGATTTGTTTTTTCGCCTATGGTTCACTGGCCTGAAGTT
>JBJFHC010000282.1:0-1961 GCA_051893275.1 Erysipelotrichaceae bacterium
TTCAGCTTCTTCCTTCTTACGATTAAGTTTTTCAATCAGCTTGCAGATCAGTATGGAAATCTGATACAGCAGCATCATTGGGATGGCTACCATTACCTGTGATATTACATCAGGCGGTGTAATTAAGGCAGCTACCAGGAAACAGATTACAATTGATACTGACCTTCCTTTTTCCAGCCACTTTGATTTAAGCAGACCAAATTTAGTCAGAATAGCCGATATAACCGGCATTTCAAAGACGGCTCCAAAAATAATATAGACTGTAAGGATAAATGACAGATAGCTTTCAATGGAAATCGAAGATGTAATATAGTCTGTACTGTTTACCTTAAACAGAAAGCCCAGCATAAAGGGCATGGAAATCTTATGGGCAAAGATAACACCTATCACAAAACAGATCTGTCCAAAGATGAGCGATAAAATTAAGAATGGCTTCTCATATTTCTCCAGACCTGGGGCAATGAAGGCATATACTTCATAGACCAGTACCGGAATAGAGAGAATAAGTCCACCCACCAGACCAATGCGCATGTACTGTAACAGCAGTTCCTGTGGTGAGAGGTAGACAAAGCTGTAGCCATTGTTTAATCCCATGGTGGTCAGTTCATTGACGATGGTTTCGGCATTGTAGAAACAGAACACAAAGCCTATTGCCAGTATGAGCAGACAGACTATTACTCTGTTTCTGAGTTCTCTTAAATGGTCAGAGAGAGACATGACTTTTTCGCCATCTTCGTCTATTTCCCATTTTTTCTTTTTAAAGATCATTATTCTTCTTCGTCTTTGTCAGCTTCTTCACTTACACCCTGTTTAAAGCCCTTAACGGTTTTGCCAATCATTTTAGAGAGCTTTGGCAGCTGTTTTGGTCCAAAAATAATAATGACAATAGCCAGTATAACAATTAATTCGGTAGTTCCAAGTTTCATAAAACGTTTTCCTCTTCTTTCTTTTCTTCAACTGTTTCTTCTTTTTTTTCTTCTTCTTTTGAAGCACCCATATCTTCTTTACCGATATTTGAGACCTGCTTCTTGATATCCTTAGTTGTCTTTTTTAAAGTATCAGAAGCTTCATTTATCGGTTTGGCTGCTTCCTTAAGCGGTTTGGCTGCCTCATTTAAAGGCTTAACCACATCTTCGGTAATTTCGCTTGTCAGATCGGCGGATATTTTTTTGAATTCTTTAAGCGCTTTACCGGCTTTTCTGGCATAATCTGGAAGTTTGTCTGGTCCAACTACGATGAGCGCCACAATAATTACTACCAGCAGTTCCATCCAGCCTATCTTCATAAGTGTTTCCCCCTTTTGTTTACGTAATCATTATAATGAATAAGATAGTCATAAATATTAATTAAAAAAAGTAATTAACATTAATATTGACTACTATTATTTCAGTTTCATTTCAGTAATACTATTTATAATAATGCCATGAAAATTCTGATTGCGGAGGATGAAACACAGATTGCCAGAGGCCTGAAATATATCCTTGAAAAAAACAAATACACCGTCGATATTGCCCCGGATGGGCAGCAGGCAGTATATTATCTGGAAAACTATGAATATGATGCCGTGGTGCTTGATGTCATGATGCCCTATAAAAGCGGAATTGAGGTTTTAAAATGGGCCAGAGGGAAAGGTTTGAGTGTACCGATCATGATTCTTTCAGCTAAGGCTGAACTGGAGGACAGGATTGAGGGGCTTGATGAAGGTGCGGATGATTATCTGCCCAAGCCTTTTGTGAGTCGGGAATTTGTCTCCAGAGTGAGGGCTTTATGTCGAAGAAATCAGTCTTTTGCCAAACCAAGACTAAGCATGGGAAACACTTGTCTTGACCGCAATACTTATGAACTGGTCTGTGGTGATAAGAGTATTAAGCTTAATAATAAGGAGTTTCAGATTCTGGAGCTTTTTAGGCTCTACACCACAATGTGTGGGTAGATAATTGATGTCTAAATGTCAAAAGTCC
>JBJFHC010000283.1:0-7530 GCA_051893275.1 Erysipelotrichaceae bacterium
TTAAAGAAGTACTTCAGACCCTCAACAAAAACAATGTTCTAAAAACAATATTCGATAATAACGGTGATGAGGAGATTGAAAATGTGGAAATGGACTGATCCTCAAAACATAAAGATGCTGATACTGGATGCCGATTCGCTTGATAATGAATATTTAAATTATAACTATCAAACTTCCATAGGCAATTCTTTAATAATTATTAAAGTAAGAATGGGCTTTGAAACAATTATTTCATTTTGATTTTAATATCATTCATTAATTTGAAAACAAACCAAACAATCATTCTTTAGCAATATAGCTGTTCTAAAAATGTTATAGCTTCATTAACGGTTGAGAAAGTTTTACATTCAGTACACAGCCATTTATTTCTTTCGTCAGTATCCTCTAAACAAGGTAAACCTTCATGTATAAGACTCTGTAGTATATCTTCTGCGTTTTTAACTGCAACAGGATAATTCTTTGCAATACGAGTCGTTGATTCATAATCCCCTTTAACATATGACGGTTCTTTTGCAACAACCTCCGCAAGCATCTTTTCCTTATCGGCAACAGTAAGCACAGATGGAGTAAACTTCTTATAGTGAAGCATCAGCCAGTATTCAATGCATCCCGTCGTCATTAACAGACGCACCTTTATGTTTGGATTCTTCTTCAATCTCCTAAGTTTATTAATAATCTTCAATCGTTCATCCCAGTTTTCCTTATCCTTAACTTCTACATCAAAGAAAAAACCAGATTTCATCAGTAATTTCTGCGTTGTTTCTATATATTGGTTCGTTTTTAAATCTCCTGTAGGCATCTTTAAACAAACCAGTCGCAGACGGCCGCTTAATTACGGCAACATCAGAAAACTTCTGTTTAAGAAAATCTGTATAAACCTGTTCGCTCTCCCCCTCGCAGAAAACATAAATCAGTGGCTTGGTAGCCTTCAGCCGACGTGCCATTACTCCACCTCCTCAATTTCAATGTTGGGAATAGCACCATATTTACCAGACAGATAGCCCTTTCTGATATTATCTGTTGTTCTGGTAGACAGTTCACTTATACTGTAAAGCTCAGATGATCCATCTTCTTTATTTTTATCTGCAAAATACAGTTGGTCCTTTCGAAGCAGCTCCATATTCAACAGTTCGGTGTTATGTGTGGTAAATACAATCTGGGCACCATTAGGATTTGTACGCCTGCTTTGAAATTTAGACACAACAAAATCAACCAGCATCGGATGCAGTTGCCGTTCTAGCTCATCTACCAGCAAAATACCGCCACGTTTAAGCGCAGACTCTATTGCCGGAGCTATTGACATAAGCTTTCTAGTACCGTCAGATTCATCTTCCAGGCCTAGAGAATAAAGTTGATTCGTTCCGTTTTTATCGATACCCTTGTGCATCGAAGTTGCTGTAACTTCGCCCCTTTTAAGATGAACCTCGGAATTATTAGACGTTTCAGAAAGTACACGCATAAACTGTATCAGTGCAGTTTTTATGCCCTCTGGTATACCTTCTGGGAAGGCAGCATCTTCATCAACTTCCTGGTTTTTAATTTCAAACTGCATATCTTCAATGCCAAGATCTGCTGCTTTGGCATAATCACAGATTGCCTTTAACATATTTGCATCACCTGAATAATCAAGAAGCTGAGCTGGTATATCAGAGTAATCTCTCGAGAATAAAACTTTTTCTCTGAACCATCGCATTGCTCGAGAACAGACTGTATCATTCATTGTACAGGCCACAGAAAAATACAGCTGATTTTCTCCAACCACTTCGCTTATGAGTTTTCTTCGAGTTTTATCTTCCGTAAATGAGAACATCTGGCCTTCCCTGGAAAAGACCAGTGCCTTTTGTCCCTTTGGCGCATGATATAGATACTCTCTAATTATCTTTTCCCTGGTTGCAGAAAAAGAATACCAGTACTTAATACCATCTAAAGTATAGACAAATTCAAATTCAGTTGGTTCAGAAACGCTATAGTCATTTAACATAAAAGGAATGACAGGAATAGCCGCCTTTTCATGCTGTGTCATCTGTGCGTTTTTAATAAACTGCACTGCAAGCCAGAATGCTCGAATAACATTACTCTTTCCCCCGCCATTTTTGCCATATATAGCCACTCCTGGCAGCAGCTTCATATTATTAAATGAAATAAGACTGTTTTTAAAAGAACCTAATCCAACCGCCTCCATAGACAAAACAGTCTCATCTTTGAATGACCGATAATTCTTAAAACGAAATTCAATCAGCATAGACATACCTCCACCTAAAGTATATCTGCCAATTTAGATAAATACAATTATTTTAATCAATTTTTATGATTTTTTTAACTTAATTTATTTTATAGTTATCATACAATTGAAAACATTTCCCATAATAAATACAACTTAAAACCAACAGTCGAATATTTACAATGCAACACTATCTTCTTAAGTAGAGGCATTAACACTTACATGGAAAAAGTCTTTATATACCGTCAGTTATCAGCACTTCAAGAAATGCTGGCTTTAAATAGTTTTATTCTTAAGATCTTGAAACCAGGAACAAAGATTCTCCTAGCAGCGCCAAGAATTACCCAGAACATTGAAAAAATGTATTTAAGCGGTATATTTGGCGGACTGTCAGGTTATCGAAAACTTTAATTTGACTCCTTTTTTTAAAACCATTCAGGCTGTTTCATTCCAGATAATCTTTGAATATAGTGTGTTACTAGTTGTATAAAATCGATTCTCTAAAACATTTCTTTAGTTTTGGCTAACGGCTTTATGATACTGTTTGTACTGTTACTTTCAAAACTGTCAGTCAGTATTATCATGACTGGCTGTCATGTGTAACATTATCAGCTGATTGATCTAATGCTCTTTTAATACATATACAGAGATTGCTGTGACGTTCCAGTGAATGCTTCTGTTCTTTTATATATTTCCTTGACGAAAGATAATCACCGTTTACCGCAAAGTCATATTCTGTCATATACTCAACAAAAGCATTCACGTCATCTTTAAAATTCCTTACAAAAGCGTAAGCGTTATTTTCCTTTTCTTCATCGCTGGTATTGAGCTTATTATATAGAACATGATCTAGATTGCACGACATGTAGTAAGACTGATAAGGAATACCACAAAGCTTTGGCGTAGATGAAAGCTTATCAACACAGCTTCTCTTGTTCCTGTTTCTGTCCTTTATCCCCTGTACATTGTCTGTAGTGATATTTGCTTCACTATAGATTACTTTTTTAGCATTCTCATCGAGAAGTATAGCTTCATCCGGAATATAAGCACCATCCATATCAATAATATGTATTATTTCTCTGAAATCCGATGTCTTTAAATGGTTTGAATTCTTATACGCCTTGACTACGCCACCTACTTTATTCAAAATGTTTGCCGAATTCACATTACGCTCTGTAGTAATATCGCAGTGAATAATATGAAAATGCACCAGACTGCTGTCATAGATTTTTTCCAGAAAATAGCCAAGAGCCACATCATCCGAAGGACCTTCAACTATTACAAATACAATCTTTTTACTCGGCACAGGTTTCACCTGCTTCCTTAAACGCCAGCGCTATTTCGGTGTTCTTTGTACTGTCATATAGTTTCTCACTATTAGAAGACAGCATAATATCCCTATAGTAGAGATCACGCAGATTATTAGTACTCTTAACATTGACAGGACGTATATATCTGTTCTTAGGATTTGTAGTTGTAAAAGCTACAAAACCCTTATCTATTGTTTCTAAAGGACGCAGATTGTGCGATGTAAAAATCAGCTGTCCCTTACCCTTTTCAGATAAAATTCTTAAAATCTCTCCCAGCAGATATTCGAATATACCCGAATCCAGTTCATCTACCGCAACAGTAACAGAAGGATTGTTATAGACAACAATCAGAAGCTGAAGAACAGAGACAATTTTCTTTATACCTTCAGATTCATATTTTAAAGGAATTGCCTTTTTATTCTTTAGACTCATCAGTTCAATTCTATGCGCAACAGTCCCATTGTCCATAGTCTGCCTTCCAAGATCATTAACGCTTATTTTAAGACCCGGAATAAGCTTTGAAAGCACGATATTCATATTGTCTATCACTTTCAGAATTATATTAAGCTGATATTCAGGAATAAAAGCCGGTTCATATAAAGGAAGAGCCATAGTACCTAATGCCAGATCTCTATTGTTCTGTATATATTTAAAACTGATTGGCTGAGCATTGAGACTAATAAGCCCGGAGGTGGCTGTATTCACAATGAATAAACAGCGATTGCCAAAATATGCCAGACTTTCAATAACTGAATGATAGAAATCTGCTTCCAGATTTTCATTTAGTGTTTTAACATTTTCTCTTATCACATCAAGCAACTCTCTAGAAAAAATAAACGACCTGGACTGTTCCTGACAAAGCCTTTTAGCTATTACAAGATTCATATCATTTTCTCGATTATTTCCTACAAGAAGCTGTTTTTTTTGAAACCGGAGTGAAAATATCACAGTCAATAGTATCTATCAGCCGTCCCCGTCTTGATCGGGAAGAAGACATAATAGAACATTTCAGAATCTCATCAAAGATTAATGTTCTTTTTTTAACATTTCTGCTTTGTGAAATCATATTACCTGATGAATCATCATCAACACCTTTCATAGAAAACCCGTATGATGCCAGAGTAATATCTTTATCATCACTTAATTCAAAAAGAAATTCAAATTCAGACTCTTCGGTTTCAACATTAATATAATCTGAAAATTTATCTGGCACACGAGTTCCACTTATCAAATATTTAAGAAGTTCCAGAGCATCAATTAATGCCGTTTTGCCTGACCCGTTCTGCCCATATAGTCCAAGAACACTTGCCATATAATTCTTGGAGGCACCATTAAATTCAATGCCTCCATATTCTACATTCTTAAAATTATTAATCTTTATTCCTATTATCCTCACAGATCTGATATCCATCTTTGCCACCTAACACTTCCCTTGTATAAAAAAATATCATCGATGGACCATTTTAATCAAATTATTTTATATTTCGATATTTTATATATCTTTTCTCATTTTTATTTAACATATTTAAGCAATTAAAAACAGCTTCCTCAACACAATATAAGACGCCTTCTTCTTAGCCTTTGTCTTATTTACATCCAGCGCAGCACCCATATATCCCTCACAGATACATTTGACATACCAGTCCTTTCCCTTCTGCTCATATTCATATTCAGCCTTATGTTCCAGATACTTCTTCTGATAGAGCTCCTGCAGCTGATTTATGGAATCCTCAAGATTGGGTGTAATACCACTGTCTTTGATGTTGATCCATAAACCCTCAAGCTGTAATGATCTCACCACCATCTCTGCAGCCATTTCCCTGGCCTTAGAGCGTGTATTACAGTTCTCATAGGTATAATAACCCTTTTCACCATTTGGCTTAAAATAATGCACCATACAGCTGTATAAACCCTTATTATGAATAATACTGTATTCAGGAATAACGCCAAAACGCTTTTGATGCCAGCTGTTTAAAATATCATAGTAACTCTTATTTAAAAGCCTGGATGGATTATCAAGCTGAACATTAACCAGCCTGTCAACTACATCACTTATAGCCATTTCATCAAAGTCGCAGTCTATTGCCACCGCTCCCACAAGAGCTTCTATTGTATCCTCTAAAGAACTTTCACTTTCTTCTTCATTTCCATAGAGAATATATTTATCTAAACCAAGCTCCCTGCATCTTTGAGATAGATACTCCTTATTCACAAAACTCTGTCGGATCTTAGTTAACTCTCCCTCATTATAGAAAGACACAAAAGGATTATCACTGTCTCCATCCCTAAACTCACTAAGACAGCTAACCATCTCCCTTGTAACCGTATAGTTCAGTACACTGTCACCATAAAACTCCAGTTCCTCATTACAGTCCTTTAAATCATTAAGAACCATATAGCTCTTCCTGATAAAAGCCTGCTTAAGAAGATGCTGATTTCTAAAACCGTAGCCAATAATATCCTCTACCTCATCAGCACCTTCTACCTTAAGACTTTGAACAATTTCATCCATATCCATCATCCAGTACTCAAAATCAAAACCAGACTCATCAAAATACTCTTCATACCTATCGTCTACTTCATAGTCCTCTTCGATAAACTTATATTCGTCATCAAGAATATCCTCTTCGATAAGCTCATCAGCATAATCCTTAACCTCCATGAGCCTTTCACCCTCAGTACCCAAACCATCAGGGATATCATTAACATCCCACAAATAGCCAAAATCACCCCAGCAATCATTTGTTTTCATAAATTATTTTTTACTCCTTCTGCATAGAAAGACAAAACAAAAAGCCAGCATAAACCAGCTCAATACCTATCTATCTACCACCACTCTGCCCTGTTACACGCATGTAAAAGACCAGGAAGTGCATATACAGCCAGATATTATTTGCCCTATGCACCCTTATTCTAACAGAAAAATAAAGGCTATGGACAGTAAACCATAGCCTTTTAATCACTAATACTGAATATAACCCAGAATCCGCTTATCACAGTTTCTGATAAACTCAACTTCCTTAACTACTTCCTTAATCTTAGAAACATTTCTTTCCTCAACCAGAACTACTGAATCAGTTCCCTTCAGCTTAGAAAGAGCCTCATTATCTGTATTAAGATTGCCACCAAGCACAACCTTAGTATTCTTAACAAGCTTATTTAACTCAGCTTCAAGCTTAACCATCTTTCCCTTATCGGCAGTACCAATAAGCAATACCTCTTCCCTGTCCTTTGCCAGAAGATTAATACTTTCCGCAATTCTCTCATAAACATAGGCATCTTCCTGCACTTCTCCATACTGCTTAGAAATCAGGAACTTATCAATACCATTCTTTCCACTCCCTACAACTGAGAAAGTGCCAAGATTGGTGAAACCACATAAATCATGAATCTCATCATCAGTATGAACACTGTCACTTAACAGATACTTCAGACAGTACCATACACACATTATGGCAACACCTACAACTCCACCGATAAGAATATACTTAATACCTCTCATAACAGAGAAATAACCAGGCTCCTTAGGTTCACCAGAATCCTTATACTTATCTTCAAGAGCCTTAATCTGTGCAATATATTCATTTATGTTGGATTCAGTATTGACCTCGATATTATTAACCCAGGCAGTATCAGTATATGTACTATAGTTTCTCTCAGCAATGCGATAACCCCTGTAAGATTCCAGAATCGAAGGAAGATTCTCATCCGCAAGGTTTCTTACATCATCAAGAAGACTTATTGCGGATTCAATATCCTTTCCATAAGTATTTATAACTACAATGTTTGAACCAAAATCAGGTTCAATAGAAATCAGTTCCTTAATATACTTACTGTTTACATCATACTTATCCGCAATTTCCTGCCATTTATCGCTTTTGCTTATCGATAAAACAATATTGTTAATAATTGAATCTCCAGGATCATAACTTGTCGAATTACTTAACAGTTCAGCATATGTTCCCTCAACACATAAACTGACAGAAGCGGTTGGAAGCT
>JBJFHC010000284.1:0-7514 GCA_051893275.1 Erysipelotrichaceae bacterium
CCACCCATTATCTTAAGATGTGAAAGTTTAAGACCGTTGTCATTTGATACAGCATAAAGATAGGCTTTGAATTTCTCGTCATATTCAGGATAATCAATGTAACGGTAAATAAACCGAAGCAGTTCATCTATGCCACTGTCCTTTAGAGCTGAACCAAAAAGTACAGGAATTGTATTTCCCTGGATAATACTTGTTTTAATATATTTATCTTCGATGTTTCCTTTATTTAGAAGCATTTCCAGCAGTTCTTCCGATTCCAGGGCTACATGTTCCTCGATATCATTTACAGAAACACAGTCAGAGGAAAAATGTTTCTGTATATCTTTAACAATTTCTTCTTTAGAACTATATAGATTATCTTCTTTGTTGACAAAGATGATAATAGGAATATTCAGTTCTTTTAGACTGTTGAACTTAAGAATATCATCACTGTATATTCTTTCTGATCCAGAGATTATTAAAAGAGCCAGGTCCAGTATTTTATAGGCCCGATAGGCTTCAGAAGAGAATTCATTATGGCCTGGCGTATCCACATAGATAAAGTCTTTATCTTTATATGTAAAGCGGGCTTCCTTATTATATATAGTAATACCTCTTTCTCTTTCCTGAATATCATAGTCCAGAAAGGAGTTGCCCTTGTCTACTCTGCCCATGTTTAAAGTAGCTCCACATTTATACAGAAGAGCTTCGGAAAGAGTAGTTTTTCCAGCATCTACATGAGCCAGACCGCCAATTATAATTTTAGACATATTTATATTTTACTATGAACATAAAAGAAAAGGGGCACTCTTAATAAGTGCCCCAGGAGATACATATATTTATGCGACTTTCTTTTTAGTTAAACCAAGGATAATGGCTGCAGCTATGGTACCGGCAACTAATGAAATCAGGTAGAACACAGGATTTCCGACAACCGGGAAGACAAAGATTCCACCATGAGGAGCCATCAGTGTGCAGTTAAACAGCATTGATAGACCACCCGATACAGCTGAGCCAATAACACAGCTTGGAATTACATGCAGCGGATCAGCTGCGGCAAAAGGTATAGCTCCCTCAGTTATAAAGGCCAGACCCATGATAAAGTTGGTAGGACCAGACTTTCTTTCGCTTTCAGTAAACTTATCCTTGAACAACAGGGTTGCCAGGGCAATAGCACATGGAGGTACCATGCCGCCAATCATTACGGCTGCCATGATATTGTAGTTGCCTGAAGCGATAGATGCCACACCAAAGACGTAGGCTGCCTTGTTAAATGGGCCACCCATATCAATAGCCATCATTCCGGCCACCAGCATGCCCAGCAGGACTACATTGGCGCCACTCAATGAACTCAGGAAACTGTTCAGACCAGTATTAATGGCACCAACTACCGGTTCAATAGCATATATCATAATTAAGCCAATACCCAATATGCCTAATAGAGGATAGATAAGTACAGGTTTGATACCATCAAGGGAAACAGGAATTACTTTATCAGAGAGTTTCTTAATAAACTCTACCAGATAGCCGGCAATGAAACCGGCAGCCAGGGCACCAAGGAAACCGGAAGTGCCATTTGACGCAATAGCGCCACCGACAATACCTACCGCAAGTCCTGGACGATCGGCAATCGACATGGCGATAAATCCAGCCAGCACTGGCAACATGAAGGAGAAGGCCAGGCCGCCAATCTGCCCCTTAAGAAGACTTGAAAGGGGAGTCAGACAGCCAAAGTTGGCACGTTCTGCAGCACTTAGAGAATT
Organism: Erysipelotrichaceae bacterium; assembly: GCA_051893275.1. Classification (GTDB taxonomy): domain Bacteria; phylum Bacillota_I; class Bacilli_A; order Erysipelotrichales; family Erysipelotrichaceae; genus Colivicinus. Next base: position 1,743 of record JBJFHC010000284.1, read on the forward strand.
GATGTCATAGCTTAAGCCATCAATCAGGAAGGCCAGGGCAATCAGAATGCCGCCTCCTACGACAAATGGCAGCATATGCGAAACCCCATTCATTAAGTGTTTATAGATCTGATGTCCAAATGAATCAGCACTTTCTTCTTTCACAGCTTTATTATTGGATTTAAATGTTTTACCTTTGTGATTTAAAATATCATCTATCAGCTCTTCTGGGGAAGAAATTCCCTTTGATACCTGGCATTCAATTACCTGCTGACCATTAAATCTGTCCATTGGTACCTTGGTATCGGCAGCTACAATAATGCCTTCAGCTTCTTCAATTTCGGATTCTGTAAGAATATTCTTGGCGCCTCCAGATCCCCTGGTTTCAACTTTTATTCTTAAACCCTTTTTAACTGCCGCTTTTTCCAGGGCTTCTGCAGCCATATAGGTGTGAGCTATGCCGGTAGGGCAGGCGGTAACAGCCAGTATCAGTTTATCAGAACTGATTTCTTCCTTTACCTGATTATTCTTTTTTTCTTCAGCTTCATCAATTATCTTGATAAATTCCTCGACAGTCTTCGAATACTTTAGTTTAAGTGTAAATTCTTCATCCATCAGCATCATCGCCAGCCTGGAAAGTATTTCCAGATGTACATTGCCCTTATCTTCTGGGGCGGCAATCAGAAACAGCAGATCTACAGGTTTATTGTCCAAAGCTTCATATTCAACAGGCGAATCCAATACTATGGCAGCCAGTCCTGCTTTATCAACCCCTTTGCAGCGGCCATGGGGAATCGCAATGCCATTGCCGACGCCGGTTGTGCTTTCTTTTTCTCTTTCCAGTACAGCTTCAAGATAAAGTTTTTCATCGTTGATGATGCCGGACTTAGTCATCAGTTTAACAGCATTTTTGAGCAGCTCGTTTTTATCTTTATATGCTGAGCCAATTTCAATAGACTTAATATTTAACAGATCAGTGATTTTCATTCTATTTTGTCTCCTTATATAATTTTTCTACTTCCTCTTTAGTAGCCAGAGCACTTGAGAAGGCACTGGCAGAACCGGTACAGACACCGTATTTGAAGGCCTCTTCATAATTGCCGCTTTCCAGATACTTATGCAGGAACCCAGCTACCAGTGAGTCACCTGCGCCAACAGAGTTTACAAGCTTTCCGACAGGTGAAGCCATAGTATAGCTGTTTCCATTTTCATCAACCATCATAGCTCCATCTTTGCCCATGGAAACGATGACATTGACAGCTCCCATTTCTTTTAGCTTAAGGGCATATGGCAAAGCCTCAGCTGCATTATTAAGTTTTACATTGAACAGTTCACTAAGTTCATGAATGTTGGGTTTAATAAGAAAAGGTTTTTTAGCCAGCACATTCATCAATAAATCCTTAGTGGCATCAACCACAATCCTGATTTTCTTTTCTTTCAGCCTTTCCATAATATCTGAATATAAAGATTCACTTACTGTTGGTGGTATTGAACCAGCCAGCACAAGTACATCACCATCTTCTATCATTTCCAGCTTCTGATAGAGACGGGTAATGTCCAGAACATTAATCTTTGGACCCATTCCGTTAAGTTCGGTTTCTTCTTTAGACTTAAGTTTCAGATTGATTCTTGACATTCCTTCATCCAGCCTGATCATTTTAGAACTGATTCCCATATCTTTAATCAGATTTTCAATGTGGTCACCTGTAAAGCCGGCCAGAAAGCCCAGAGCTGTAGTTTTGTCGCCCAGATTTGACAGAACTATTGATACATTGATGCCCTTGCCGCCAGGATAGATAAGCTCAGCACTTGTGCGGTTGGTAGCTCCAAGAGTGAAGTCTTCGCATTCGGCGATGTAATCAAGGGAAGGGTTAAGTGTTACGGTGTAGATCATTTCTCATCCTTTCTTGAACGTTTTTGACGCTTATTTTTGTTTACACCATTATAATACTGTCAAAAAACGCCAAAGTCAATCATAAAATGAAAGAAAATGAAGAAAATTGACAGAAAATGAAGAAAAAAGGATAATAATGATAGAAAAAGGTGATAAAAATGCTTAATGAAGAAAGAAAAAGAAAGATTCTGGAACTTACAAATCTGAAAGGAAGTATCAGTATAAACGATTTAATGAAAGAACTGGAGGCTTCTGAATCAACGGTAAGACGTGATCTGATTGATATGGATAAAGAGGGCCTGCTTAAGAAGGTTCACGGTGGAGCGGTAGCTTTAAAAGACCAGATTATGACAAGAGATATCCTTGTGGCTCAAAGACAGGATATAAATAAGAGTGAAAAAGAAATGATTGCCCGCTATGGGGCTGAGTTAATAAAAGATGATGATGTAGTATATCTGGATGCCGGTACTACTACCTACCTTATGATTCCTTATCTGAAGGATACTAAGGCAACTTTTATAACCAATGGTGTAAGTCACGCCCTGAGTCTGTCAATGCAGGGACATCAGGTTTATGTACCTGGAGGTATTCTGAAAAAGGAAACCGAGGCCATTATTGGCCAGAAGGCAGCCGAGTTTATAAATGAGATGAATTTTACGCTAGGTTTCTTTGGCACCAATGGTATTACTATTGAAGAAGGTTTTACTACCCCAGATATTGAAGAGGGAATGATTAAGCGAAAAGCTTTTGAGCATTCCAGGGAGAGATACATTCTTTCTGATTCATCTAAATTCGATAAAATATGTTCCTTCAGTTTTGGCGAATACAGGGATGGAATTATTATCACAACATCTAATATCAAGGAAATATACCTCAGTTCCAGCAATACTCTGCTGGTAGATAAATTATGAGACAGTTTAACTCAATCTGTTTCAAAATGTAACATCTATATGTAAATGTGGCTTAATATAAGCGTTTTAAGGGATTATAAATCAGAAAAATTTCATAATTCAGTGTTAAAATATCAGACATGGATAAAATAAACCTAGGTATAGATATTGGTTCAACAACCGCAAAACTTGTTATATTAAAAAACGAAGAAATTATATACTCTTCCTATGAGAGACATTTTTCGCAGGTTAAGGAAAAGACTATTGAACTGTTAAAGAAAGCTAAACAGTATGTTGGAGATACTGAAATCACAATAGCTCTTTCAGGCTCGGCGGGAATGGGTCTGGCACAAAGTTCGGGTATTGAATTTGTCCAGGAAGTATACGCTACATCTAAGACAGTTAAGCTCTGGGCGCCTGATACTAAGGCCGTTATTGAGCTGGGCGGCGAAGATGCCAAGATAATATTTTTTGATGGTGGTATAGATGAAAGAATGAATTCAACCTGTGCGGGCGGTACAGGGGCCTTCATCGATCAGATGTCCACGCTTTTAAACGTTACACCGGATGAGCTGGATAAGCTTTCACTTAATCATGAGAAGATTTATCCAATCGCCTCCAGATGTGGCGTTTTTGCCAAGAGTGATATACAGCCGCTTTTAAATCAGGGTGCCCGCAAGGAAGATGTGGCCTATTCGATTTATCAGGCAGTAGTTAATCAGACCATTGCCGGTCTGGCCCAGGGTCATAAGATAAGCGGCAAGGTGCTGTTCCTTGGTGGCCCTCTGTTCTATCTTAAGGGTTTAAGACAGTGTTTCAAGGAAACTCTGAAACTGAGTGATGAAGAAGCTGTATTCCCTGAAGATGGCCGTTTTTCGGTAGCGCTTGGTGCTGCCCTGTATGGTGAAGAAAATTCTAAGCTTACAGATATCGATACGGTGCTTAAAAATGTAGAAAATTCAAAGAAGGTTTTGAGTACTGAAAAGCTTCTTGAACCTTTATTTAATAATGAAGAAGAATATAAAGAATTCCATGAAAGACATAAAAAAGACTATGTTGGTACCAAGGATATTCTTTCTTATTCCGGTAAAGCTTATCTGGGTATAGATTGTGGTTCTACAACTACCAAGATAGTACTTTTATCAGAGAACAAGGAGATTCTTTATTCTTTCTATCATTCCAATGAAGGCAATCCTTTAGCGGTTTTAAAGGATGTACTCATCAAGCTCTATGAAAGTATGGGTGACAGAATTGAAATCTGTGGTTCTGTCTGTACAGGCTATGGTGAGGAACTGATTAAGGCCGCCTTTGGGGTTGATGAAGGGCTGGTAGAGACCATGGCTCATTTTGAAGCTGCCAAGTATTTTTTGCCTGATGTTGACTATATTATGGATATCGGTGGCCAGGATATGAAGTGCTTTTCAATCAAAAATGGGGTCATTGAATCCATTGTCCTGAACGAAGCATGTTCATCAGGCTGCGGTTCTTTCATTGAGACTTTTGCGAAGGCTTTAGGTATTAATATTAACGAATTTGGCAAGATGGGTCTTTTTGCGAAACATCCGGTAAATCTGGGTTCCAGATGTACAGTCTTTATGAATTCCTCGGTAAAACAGGCTCAGAAAGATGGTGCTTCGGTTGAAGATATTTCCGCCGGTCTTTCTTATTCAATTGTAATGAATGCCATCTATAAGGTATTAAGAGTAAATTCAGCCAAAGACCTGGGCAATAATATTGTGGTACAGGGTGGCACATTCCTCAATGATGCGATTTTAAGAGCCTTCGAAAAAGAAATCGGTGGCAATGTCGTAAGACCAAATATTGCCGGTCTGATGGGAGCCTATGGTGCGGCTTTACATGCGATGAAATATGAAAAGTCTTCACTTATTTCCAAATCTGATCTTGAGGTCTTTACTTTTAAATCAGCCAACACTAACTGTCGAAACTGCGGCAATAACTGTCTTTTGACAATTAATACTTTCTCAAATGGAAAGCGATACATTACCGGCAATCAGTGTAATAAGGCTCTGGGTCTTAAAACTGATAATGATGGTTCCAATATCTATGAATTTAAACAGAATCTGACTGAAAGCTATAAGCCAGTACCAGGAAGAAGGGGGAAGCTGGGTCTGCCGATGCAGCTTTCTAATATTGAGCTTTATCCTTTATGGTATACCTTATTCACAAGTCTGGGTTTTGAGGTTGTCATGACACCAATGTCATCGCGCAAGACTTTCGAAAAGGGTCAGTTTACGATTCCTTCGGATACTGTCTGCTACCCAGCCAAGCTGATGCATGGCCATGTTCAGACTTTAATTGATGAGAGGGTTCCTTATATTTTCTATCCTTGTCTTACCTATAATATCAAGGAAGAGGGAACTGATAATAACTATAACTGTCCGGTTGTAGCCTATTATGGTGAGCTTCTGCACGCCAATATCGAGGACATGGGAGAATCTGTTCTTCTTTATCCTTATTTAAATATAAATAATAATAAAGAACTCTCAAAAGAGCTTTATGAATATCTGAAACCTTATATTAAAGATCTGAATAAGCATGAAGTAAAGGAAGCCGTAGATAAGGGTATGGAAGCCTACTATGATTATCGTAAGATTGTTGAACAGGAAGGTGAGAGACTAATCAACTATGCCCGTCAGAACAACAGAAGAATCATGGTATTAAGTGGCCGTCCTTATCATATTGATAAAGAAATTGAACATGGTATTTCCAAACTGGCTAATTCCCTGGGCTTTGTGGTCGTATCGGAAGACAGTATCTACCATCTGACCAAGAGTGAAAAGGTGAAGGTTTTAAATCAGTGGACCTATCATTCACGTTTATATAAGGCTGCCTATTTTGCCTGTGAAAATAAAGACGTCGAGCTTGTGCAGCTTGTCAGCTTTGGCTGTGGCATGGATGCGATTACTTCGGATGAAGTTAAGTCGATACTGCAGGAAAAGGGCAAGATTTACACTCAGCTTAAGATTGATGAGATTGCCAATCTGGGTA
>JBJFHC010000285.1:0-1640 GCA_051893275.1 Erysipelotrichaceae bacterium
CGTGTTATGTCTTTAATTCCTCCCCTGAAGCATAAAAAGCTAACAATGATGTTACACCTGCACATCAGCAGCCATTCCTGTCAAACAGGTTAACTAATTATTTATAAAAACTTCAAAGCTTTCAACTGGGGGTATATACAACCTTGCATTCAGAATAAAATGCATTAATACCGGTATCGCAAACGATTTCGCTGATTTTTATCATTATTTTTAAATAAATATCAAAAGTGTATAATAATTGGTATGAAAATTATAAATGCAGACGACAAAACATTAGATGAGTATGTAGCTTCATCATATAAACCCCACTTTATGCAGACTTCAGCCTGGGCTGATGTCAATACATTAAGAGGTGCAAAAACCCATAAATTACTGTTTACAGAAAATGATTCTATACTTGGCAGTGCCCTGCTGATAGAGAAGAAGGTACTAAATTATTCTACCTTCTACTGTCCAAGAGGCTTTATCTGTAACTATCATGATCCAAAGACTTTATCTGAAATAGTTAATTCTCTAAAAGCTTATGTAAAGAAAAATAAGGGATTATATTTAAAAATGGATCCGGATATTATTGTTCATAAACTGGATCAGGATACCAATATTATCGAAAGCTTTGATGAAAACATTAAACTGATTGATGAATTGACAAAACTTGGTGGAAAACACCGTGGATTCACCAAAAAGTTTACTGAGACATCCTGCCCAAGATATACCTTCCGAGTAGATGTCACAAAGGATGAGCTGCTTAATTCCTTTCATCAGACTACCAGAAATCTCTTAAAGAGAAACAACCCCTATGGTTTAAAGATATACAGATCTGATGCCTCTGATCTGGATAAATTCTATAAGCCAATGAGGGAAACAGCTATCCGTAAAAGAATGTTCCTAGAAGATAAAAAGTTCTTTGATGATTTCTATAATGCCCTGCATAATAAAAATATGGCTGATCTTTATATCGTCAGCGTTAATCTTAATGATTTAAGATTACGCTACAAAGAAATGATTGATAAGGCAAATAATGAACTTATGGAACTTGAAGGTTCAAAAAAGAAAGGTCGAATAAACGATCTGAATGATCAGCTGAAAAAGTTTAATAAAGAGCTCAATCTGATTAACGAAATAAAAGAAGAAGAACTTGTATTATCTTCCATGATTACTGCCAAGTTTAAAGATATTGTCTGGACCGTCCATGGTGCCAACAGTTCTGATCTGCCTTTCTTGAACGCCAACTATGAAATGTACTATCAGATCTTAAAAGACGCAAAAAGCGAAGGCTACAGATGGGTAGATTTCTATGGTTCAGAGGGTGAAATAGACAAGAAATCTGATGCCTATGGCATCTATCAGTTTAAGGTAAGATTTGGTGGCGACTTTGATGAATTTATTGGTGAATTTGACTTTATTGTCAGACCAAAGGCCTATAAGGTAATTAATTATCTATTGGTTAAACGCAGAAGATTTAAATACAGGATGCAGCTAAAGAAAAACGGAAGGAATTAATTCTTTCCGTTTTTGTTATGGCATATACTGGCCCACTCACAGTCCCTGCAGGTATTTTTTAACAGATAAGCTATTTCTTTTTCTACAATACTCTTTAATTCTCGATAGGAATATTCTCTGCCATACTTAAGATTCAGCAT
>JBJFHC010000285.1:1740-7505 GCA_051893275.1 Erysipelotrichaceae bacterium
TTACCATTGAGTTAATTCAAGATATAAGTCTTTATACTGTTTAGCTGATACAGTCCATGAAACATCTTTTTCCATATCTCTTCTAACCATCTCATCGAAATGATAACGGTCAGTGAAGAAGAAAGTCTTAGATCTGTTGATGGCATCTAATAACAGACCAGCATCATATCTGTCGAAGGTGAAACCATTGCCCCAGTTATAGTACTGGTTGTATGGTTCAACGGTATCCTTAAGACCACCTGTTTCTCTGACAATTGGTACTGTACCATAGTGCATGGCAATAAGCTGAGTCAGACCACATGGTTCAAACTGTGAAGGTACCAGGAAGGCATCACAGCCGGCATAGATCTTATGAGATCTGGTCTCATCATACATAATATTGGCACAGAACTGACCCTTATAGGCATGCTCATAGTAACGGAAGGAATCTTCATAACGGCTGTCGCCTGTACCCAATACTACCATCTGAGTATTTCCATCCATGATTGAAGGTACAATTGCGTTTACAAGGTCTAAGCCTTTCTGGTCTGTCAGTCTAGATACCAGACCGATTACATATTTGCCATCATTAACTTCAAGACCAAGTTCTTCCTGTAAAGCCTTCTTGCAGACACGCTTATTCTCTAAGAAGTTGTCCTTGTTGTAGCCAAGTGGCAGATGCTTATCAGTCTCTGGATTCCAGATATCATAGTCAATACCGTTAACGATACCTCTTAATTTATATGAATGATATCTTAAATGACCATCAAGGTTTTCACCATAGAATGGAGTCTGAATCTCATAGGCATAGGTATTAGAAACTGTAGTAATCGCATCACAATAGGCAATACCACCCTTTAACATATTGGCATCTCTTCTGCCTTCTTTTAATACTGCATCATTGAAACAGTATCCTGGAAGTCCAGTCCAGTACTTGATGGTTGGAATATCATAGATACCCTGGAAACGCAGATTATGAATAGTCAAAATAGTTCTGGCTGTACCACATGGTGTCTCCGCGAAAAGAGTTCTTAGGAATACTGGAACTAAAGCAGCCTGCCAATCATGACAGTGAATGATATTTGGTACCCAGTTCATGTAGTTTAAAGCCGCGATGGCAGCCTTAGAGAAGTAACAGAACTTAGGGATATCATCAACGATAGTGGTATATGGATTGCCGTTAGAGAAGAATTCTTCGTTATCAATGAAGTCATAGACAACGCCATCCTCAATATATTCCATAATGCCGACATAATAAGATCTGCCGTCTGAACATAAATCCATCTGGAAGGCACCACGGTATACCATCTTTTCCTGCCATTGCTGCTTAATGCACTTATAGCGAGGAAGAATTACTCTGACATCGCAATTCTGCTTTACCAGTTCCTTAGGCAGTGCATACATAACATCGCCCAGACCGCCGGTCTTTACAAATGGATAACATTCTGAACCGATAAAGGCAATTGACCTTCTAGGTGAATAATATTCTTCTTTAACTTCTTCAGCCACTGGAGCCTCCTTTTCAGCAGGTGTTTCATCAGCAGCTGGTGCTGTCTCTTCTGCTGCTGGAGCTGGTTCTTCCTTCACTTCTGTTTCAACAACAGGGGCAGCTTCTTCAGCTGCGGGTTCAGTTTTAACTTCTTCTTTTACAGTTTCAGTCTTTTTCTTTCGAGGTGCACATTTCTTCTTAGGTGCTGCCTTCTTTTCTTCTTTAACCTCAACTGTTTCTTCAGCCTTTTCTTCTTTAACTTCAGCCACTTCTTCAGTTACAGCTGCAGCTGGTGCTGGTTCAGCTTCAGCCTTTTTCTTTTTTGGAGCACACTTTTTCTTAGGCGCATCCTTCTTTTCTTCCTTGACCGGTTCAGCCTTAACTTCTTCCTTTACAGGTTCAGCTAAAACTTCAGGCTCAGTTTTTACTTCAACAGCAGCTTCAGCCTTAACTTCTTCTACAGCTGGCTTATCCGCTTTTTTAATGCTTGATTTCTTTTTTGCCATTTTACTCTCCTGTTAAAATTGGATTAATTTATTCCTTTTCTTTATTTTATAATGACGACATCTTTTTTCAAAGTAAAATAGATTACTAAACTAAGAAAACCGGCTAAACAGCCGGTTTTCATGCATATTTAAGGCTTTAAATTATTTGCCCATTTCAGCAGTAATTGTATTAGCTGCAGTTCTGCCGGAAACAAAAATTTCAACGATAGCGTTACCGCCAAGTCTGTTACCGCCATGGATACCGCCAGTAACTTCACCTGCGGCATAAAGTCCAGGAATTGCGTTACCGTTTGCGTCAACTACATGTCTTTCAAGGTCAACTGATAAACCTCCCATTGTATGGTGAGTACTTGGAGCCATGATTCTGACTCTGAGCTTTTCACCTTCCAGCTTATAAGTGCCGTCTTCGGCAAATGTACCAATAGTTGCGGTAGCACTTGACTTAGAAATACCGTCAGATGGATGTTCACCATTATGGATAGATTCATCATAAGCTGCGATTGTTTCATAGATTGTATCAACATCAGCAGTCATGCCATATTTGTCCATAATAGCCTTGAGTTCATCCTTAGAAGAGAAGAAGTAAACTCTGTCTTCGACATCAGTATCACCAAGCTTAGAAATAGTAGTTGGGTTTTCATATGTATCATATGGATATGGATAACCGATTGCGGTATTGGCATTAGTGATTTCCATAAATGTACCTACAGTACCGTTATAAGTAATACCATTCTTGAATTCGCCTAAAGAAAGAACATCTCTTTCAGCATATTCATCGACGAATCTCTTACCGGTTGTAGGGTTGATATAAACTGCATACTGACCACCGCCAAATGCCAGATTACCATTGTCGATCCATGAAATTGGCATCATCTGTGGGAAGCCCATACCAGTTGTTGCAGCACCAGCTGCCGTTGCCATTACAATACCATCACCCTGTAAAGAAGATCTGTTGGTAGTCTTGATAGAAGTAGTTACATATGAAGCATCCCAGTAAGTGTTGTTGTCAACAACCATCTTTACGTTAGCTGCATAACCACCAGTAGTTAATACTACACCACCATTGGCCTTGGCAGTAACTTTGGTACCATCAAATCTTGTTGCGTTAACGCCAACTACCTTGCCGTTTTCAACAATCAGAGATTCAACCTTTGTACGGCACATAATCAGATTGTCTTTTGCGGTAGAAGAAGTTTGAGTAACAGTATTAATAGTTGGCAGGAAGTAAGTACCCCAGTTGCCGCCAGCTTCCATATTGCCATCACCATCAATATCGCAGCCCAGATTCAGATTTTCTCTGTACCATAGAGCACCGATTAATGTTAAGGCAACTCCATCATTAAACTTAGAACCCTGATCTTCAAGCCATGTCTTCAGTTCATAGCCACCCTTTACAAACTGGCTTACCAGTTCAACATCACCATAAATCCACTGCGAACCATCAGCTGTCTTTCTTAAGCCGCCATAGTATGTCTGGAAGATATGCAGGTTGTCAGTAGAGAATAAAGTTAATTCATTCTCAGCTGTACCAGCAGCCATCTTCTTGTCAGCCCAGTCAAGATAAGCCTTGATTTCAGCCTTAAGTTCCTTTAATACAGGAAGATAGTCAGCATGAACACCATGCTTAGAAATATCATCGATATTACCTGCTACATATTCATGATCCACGTAATAAGACTCATCAAATTCTTCTTCAGACCAGTTATAGATAGTTCTTAAAACATCAAGATTACCTAAAGCATTTTTAACCTTAGAATAAGTCTTGCCATCATATTCCCAGACAGCCTCGGTTGCATCAGGATTGGCTGGATCCCATACCAGATATGGCATAGTAGCCTGGAACTGGCCACCAGATACTAAGGTATTACCACCAACTTCAGCGTTTTCTTCAAGTACCAGTACAGTTAAACCATTCTGGGCAGCCTGAGCAGCCACCGCCATACCAGCACCACCAGCACCGACAACGATTACATCATAAGAACCTAAGTCCATATCAGCCTGAGCTTCATGTACTACAGTATTCTTCATGAAGGCATCCATATCGCTGGCTTCAGCAGCCTTGGCAGCTTCAGCTACGGCATTCTTATAAGCTTTAGACGAGAAAGTTGCACCAGTAACGTTATCAACACCAACACCATTGGCATCCATAACATCAAGTGACAGAATATCAAACGCAATATCACCTACATGGGCTGTTTCCTTAGAACTTACTACCTCGATTGAATCAATTGAATTTTCAGTAAAAGTAACAGAAACAGTTAATGGACCATTGTAGCCTTGAGCAGTTCCCTCATAAGTGCCAGCCTTATAAGTAACTTCCTTGTTGCCGCCATTATCAGCTGCAGCTTCACCCTTTACGGCAGCCTCAATAGCCTTTCCCGCAGCTTCCTTAACGGCAGCAGATGTAACAGAAGCACCTGCCACTGCATCAATTTCAGCTGACTGCTTCTCCATAATCTTATCAGCTAATGTTCCAAGTGCAGCACCACCGATTGCCTCAGTTTCCTTGTCACCTGTAACATCGACCTTTTCGATCTTAGAATCAGATACAGTGATTGTAACCTTAACGGTGCCGCCAAAACCTTCGGCTTCACCAGAATAAGTACCGGCAACATACTTGCCGCCACTCTTGGCACAACCACTAAGGCTCATCGCAATTACTAAAAGAATTGCCAGAACCTTAACAATTTTGTTTCCTTTCATTTTATCCCTCCTTTGAAAAGAATATATGATAATTTTATCACAATATGAACACGGTCATATCAAATATCTATACCCCATATCAAAAAAGCATACCACCTCAGTGATATGCCTATTTTTATTCACTTCTAAGCGCAATAACCGGATCCTGCTTAGCTGCCTTCCTTGAAGGAATCAGGCCAGAAACCAGAGTCAGTACTACACTTATCGCAATCAGTATTACTGCGTACTGAATATCCAGCACTGCCGTAATATCCGTATTTATATTATGAATAATCATATTTATTGGTATAAGCGCCAGATAAGAAACCAGGATACCTAATGAACCAGAAAGGAAACCTATGATAAATGTCTCAGCGGTAAAAATCGAAGAAACATTGCTCTTAGAAGCACCCATGGCCCTCAATATACCAATCTCCTTGGTTCTCTCCATAACCGAAATTAAAGTAATAACCGCAATCATGATACTTGAAACAATCAAAGAAATAGATACAAACGCAATTAATACATAAGTAACTGAATCAATAATTGTCGATACCGAAGACATCATTAATCCCGTAATATCCGTATAGCTCAATACCTGTTCCTCATCAACAGTATCATTATAATCATCCAGAACATCCATAAAATGATTCTTAGAATCAAAATCCTTAAAATAGAACGAAATACTTGAAGGATCATTCTCATCCTGATAACCAAGATTCTTAAGATTATTCTTATAGGTTGCCGAACTAGACTTAATCATGCTCGACATAAGCCTTGAAAGTTCTTCCTCATCCATATCAAACTGGAATGCCTGCTTAAACTTCTCGGTATCAAATTTAATAACATCGCCACTGAACTTATCGCCCAGGCCACTTAAAGAATCAGCCATTGGTTCCATAATAGATCCTACACTCTTGCCGATACTGGCGGCAACCATATAGGCAGTATAGTTATTGACAATATTATTTACTGCCGTCAAAGTACCTGAGTTATTCTCTGCGCTCGTGAATACTTCAAGCTGTATTACGTAATTAATGCCGAATGTATCGATAAAGCCTGTTATATGTTCAATTATCAGACTGCCCAGATTAGACATCTCGGCAAGC
>JBJFHC010000286.1:0-1927 GCA_051893275.1 Erysipelotrichaceae bacterium
TCTATGCGCTCATTATCGGTTCTTACCCTGAAAGTCCATGGCCGCCAGTAGTCCTTTACCTCAATCCTCCCAGTCTCTCCATAGATGACCATTTCATTTTTTAATTTAACATTAAGTGACAGCACTGTATCAACGCTGATGCCATTAATATTCATCAAAAAACTGTAAAGAAGATCACAATCACTCTCATTTTCTTCCTTCTTGCCAACTGCACTCCTGTCAATGCCACCAAAAAGAAAATAACACAAAGCCAGTACGTAGGAGGCATTACCCATAAATGCGCCACCCCCTTCAGCTTTATTAAGCATCCAGTGTCCTTCTCCAAATGCGCCAATGGTGCCCTTTTCAAAACGAACATGGCGCACCCTGCCAATAATGCCACTGTCAACAGCTTCCTTAAGTCTTATTACCGATTCCATAAACAGTGTCTTCATTGATTCCATCAGAAAAACATTATGTTCCCTCGCAAGAGAAAAAAGTTTCCTGGTCTGCCAAGCCTTTAAAGTAAAAGGCTTTTCCAGCAGCACATGCTTATTGTTTTCTATAGCCTTCTTTGCATAAACATAATGCAGAGAATTAATCAGCGGAATATAGATAAAATCAATCTCTTCGTCCTCTATTAACTCATCATAACTCCCATAGCTTTTCAAGATTCCATATTTGTCACAGAAAATATCTGCCTTATCTTTATCCCTTGAAGCCAGAGCACAGATTTCAAAACCCTCACAGCTTCTTATTCCCTCGATGACTCTTGGAACAATTGAAGCTGTTGATAAAATGCCAGTTTTAATCATTGCGATCCTTATCAAACAGCGCCCGGCGCTTTGTCGAATATATCATTACTTCCTTAAGCTTCTCACTGTCCTCATTTACCACGAGCTGCTTCAGATACTCCATCTGGGCAACAAATTCATCAATCTTATTAACCAGTTCCTTCTTATTCTCGATAAAAAGCTCCGACCACATATTCTCATTAATGCGGGCAATTCTGGTCAGATCACGGAAACTGTCACCAGTATAGTTCTGCAGGTTTTCATCATTATTACAGGTCATCAGAGAAATCGCAATCACATGTGTAAGCTGAGAAACAAAACCTATCATCTCATCATGTTCATCAATGCTCAGATAAGAAATCTTCTTAAATCCAGCCATCTTCCCAATTTCTTCAATAAATTCGAGACACTCTTTACTGTTTCCTTCATGAGGAACGATGATAAAATTAGCCTTCGCAAAAATACCATCATCTGAGTTTTTAACTCCCGAAACCTCTCTTCCGGCCATTGGATGAGTAAAAACCATCTCAATATCATCACGAACAATTTCTTTAATCTTTAAGGCATTTTCACCCTTTACACCAGCTACATCAAATACCACAGTACCCGGTTTAAATAAATGCTGATAGTCTCTTATCCATTCATATTCAGCCTTAGGATATAGACCAATAAGTATTACATCATAGTTCTGAATAAAATCCTTATCTACAGAACTTCTTCCCTCATCGATAAGTCCGCTGTTTAAGGCATAATGAATTGACTCAGTATTAATATCAATAGCTCCAACTTCAGAGCCATTTCTCTTAAATACCTTCGCAAAACTGCCGCCTATTAAACCCAGGCCGACAATCAGAAAACGCAGATCCTTTCTCATAACTTCTCCACCCTGATGCCAAGCTTTCTTAAATCAGCATAAAAACCCGGATAGGACTTACTTACCGATTCCTCACCTGAAATAATTACTGGCTTTGTATAAACTGTAGCCAGACAGCTTAAAGCCATCGCAATGCGATGATCATTATGGGCATTAACCACAATATCATCACGATTATTCATTTCTCCCTTATGAATAAGCATACTGTTTTCATCGGCATCGATCCGGAAACCAAACTTTGACAGTTCCTCAATCATGCAGTCAACTCTGTCTGATTCCT
>JBJFHC010000287.1:0-1927 GCA_051893275.1 Erysipelotrichaceae bacterium
TATATCCAAAATACTTCCAGCTCTTTGCCTGCACATGATGCAAATCTTTAATTGAACAACTATCCTATCTGAAATAAAATATCAGTGACAAAGGTAGCGCAATGAATAAAAAAGCCAGACTTATACAGACACTGTTAAAAGAAAGCCCGCTTACGGCTTCCACTCTATCCAGCCAGCTGGATATTTCGGTCAGAACAGCCAAGAATTATATCTATCAGATTAATGATGAATTCCCTGGTACGATAGTCTCCTCTCATCAGGGCTACATCGTCGATAAAGATCTGGCTTATGATGCTTTAAGACAGTATATGGATGGCCAAAGCAATCTTCCAGAGACCTCAAAAGAAAGGGTGGTGTATTTACTGAATACCCTGCTTAAATCCCATGCCAATGAATCATTCAATGTCTATGACCTTTCAGATGAACTATGCGTTTCCGCATCAACCATCCGTAATGAACTAAGACAGGTCAAAAACAGGCTCAATAAATTTGATATTGAATTTATATCCAGGGGCGATAATTTCAAGATTGAAGGCCCCGAAAAAAACAAAAGAAAGATGCTCAGCACCATTCTCTATGAAGAAAGCGATATACGTTTTATCAATCTTGACACTCTTCAACAATCCTTTGAAAACATTAATATCGATCTGATTAAAAATATCGTCCTTAAGACTTTTCAGGATTACCACTACTTTATAAACGACTACTCTCTTTCCAGTCTGGTCCTGCATCTGGCATTGACCATCGAAAGAATCCGTGATGAAAACTACTATGTTTTAAATAACTGCAACATCCGTCAGGATATTATTGAATTAAAAATTGCGAAAGATATTTCCAGTCAGATTCAAAATTATTTTCACATTAGCTTCTGCGATGCCGAGCTTTATGAAATGGCACTGCTCATAGCCTCCAGAGCTTCTTCGTTCAATTATGAAAAAATGAATGAAAAAGATCTGGAACAGTTTGTAGGAGAAGAATGCGTAAATCTGGTCAAAGTCCTGGTTGATGATATAAAGGCACTTTATCTTATTGACTTAAGCGATACCGAATTCATGATTCGTTTTACCCTGCATATCTACAATCTGCTCATACGCTCGCGCAACAATTATCTCTGCAAGAATCCACTGACCAGAGAGATTAAAAATTCTTACCCGCTGATTTACGATATGTCGGTAAGTATCGCAAAAACGATAATCGATCGAACCGGCATAAATATGAATGATGACGAAATAGCCTTTATCGCCTTTCATATCGGCGGCATTATCGAAGCCCAGAAAAACCTGGCAACCAAACTTTCGGTGGTAATATTCTGTCCGAAGTACTACGACTTAAGTCTGAAACTAAGCGATACTTTGATGAAGTATTTTTCCAATGACCTGATTATCAATGGCGTCTTCACGCGGGAAAAGGATTTATGTAATTTGAAGAATATCAATCTGATAATCACGACTGTCCCATTGAATATTGTACTGAATATTCCGATTTTTGAAGTAAACATGTTCTTCACCAGCCAGAATCGGCATAAACTTGAAGAAATAATCAGTGAAATAAATCTGAACCGGCAGCGTAAAGAACTCAAAGACTACCTGATTCAGCTGATTACTCCCGAGCTCTTTGAAAAACTGGATGATGCCGGAAATAAAGAAGAGTGCCTTGAATATATGGCTTCCAAGTTAATTAAACTTGATTATGTGGATTCCTCATTCTTTGAAGAGGTATTAAAAAGAGAACAGCTTTCTTCAACAGCCTTTGGTAATTTTGCGATTCCCCATTCAATGAAAATGAAAGCAATTAAGACCGGAATCAATGTAGTTATAACCAAAAATCCCATAGTCTGGGATAAATACTCGGTAAATCTGGTACTCATGATGTGTTTCAACAAGAATGAGCGCTATATTTTCAATAATATCTATGATGTATTGACCAA
>JBJFHC010000288.1:0-1925 GCA_051893275.1 Erysipelotrichaceae bacterium
TTCTGTCCAGAAAACTGTAAGTCAGTCTCTCCATATTTTCCTTCACTATCCTGTCAGAGGCTCCATATACTTCTTTAAGTTCATCATAATTTAATTTCTTAAGCTTATTTAACAGTAATTCTGCTTCATTAATAAATACCGGTTTAGAAAGATCATAGGAAGAATCAGATACCAGCTGCATATTCTTGGCTGGCGCAAGTATTACTTTCATTAAACAATCTCCAGCATCTTATCGGCATCTTCTTTGGCTTTTACTTTGTCATTGGCATAGACTATCATTCCCTCTTCATCAATAAGATAGGTAGTTCTAAGTACGCCCATTACCTTTTTGCCATACATATTCTTTTCCTTATAGACATCATAGGCATTAATCACTTCCAGTGATTCATCACTCAGCAAAGTGAATTTAAGATCATATTTATTCCTGAAATTAAAGTGTGACTTTACTGAATCCCTGGAGATACCGATTACCTCTACACCTTTTTCCAGAAAATGTGGAAGGTTTTCTGAATATGAACAGGCCTGAGCCGTACAGCCTGAGGTATTGTCTTTTGGATAAAAATAAAGAATTACTCTTTTTCCTCTATAGTCGCTTAAGCTGTGCTTTACTCCATTTTCATCAGATAATGTAAAATCTGGTGCCTTGGTATTGATACTTAACATTTTTATTTCCTCCTTAATGTCTTAAGATATTCTTTCTTTTGTTTATCAATTCTAAATGAGTCGTTACATTTAGATATGGTTTTATTATGCACAAAATCATTCAGTCTGTTTTCTTCCAGATAAATAATGGCTTCATCATAATGTTTTACCAGTGCACACTGATAAAACCAGGCTTCAGCCATCTTAACGTAATAGTCTAAGCTTTCTACAGTCAAAGGAAGTTCAAGATATTCTTTTCTATAGTTTTCATCAAGATAGAAAGTCATTAAAGTGATCAAACCGAATCTGACTGTAAAATCTGAATCCGATTTAAGCCACTTCTTTATATATTCCATAACTTCATCCGGATGTTTCTTAAAGCTTTTTGGCTTTAATGAGTCACATACTGCCCAGTTATTAATATAGGGCAGAAAGTCTTCAATATATTGCATATTAAATTCCTTCATATCACTAAGTATGGCGGTATGGAGCATATCTTCTTCAAAATAATAATGGGGGAGCATACTGATGAATTCTTTTCTTTCCTCAGCACTCATTATTTTAGCCAGCTTTTTAATTTCTAGACTTCTGACACCGATTGAGTGCTTAAGGTCAACATTAGGGATAAGGCTTAGATTAAAGTCCCGATATTTGATATCCTGTCGTTTATATAATTCTTCGATTACATTCATAAATAAATTGTATATTAAAAAAGTGAGATATACTCACTTAATCATTAACTGCCCAGTCAGGAATATCATTTCCTCTTCTAACCAGTATTGTTTTCTGATAATCATTGGAATTCAGGAATTCCAGGACACTTTCGAGGTCTTCACCTTCGATGCCCACCAAGGCAATAACATTCAGATTCTTATCCAGAATATTGGCACAGACTACTACCGCATTAATGGTTGTTCCCTTACCCTTCAACACCTTTAATTTTTCGCCCTGGTCATTATTGACAGTTTCAATATGGCCATAGTCACATGGGAAAATCATGTTCTGGTTAGCCGGATGATGTTCACCTTTTCTGTAGGTAACCTTGAAATCACCCGATAAGTAAATAGAATCTAATTTCTGCCAGAATAAAGCATTGTTTTCAAACTCTCTCATAAAATAAAATATACCACAAGAAAATAGACGTTTCAACACCATGTAAAGCTTTTAACAGGAATTTAGTTAATTTTTTTCATTCTATGAAACTATTTACATATAAAATATCGCATAACGTGTTATGTCTTTAATTCCTCCCCTGAAGCATAAAAAGCTAACAATGATGTTAC
>JBJFHC010000289.1:0-7355 GCA_051893275.1 Erysipelotrichaceae bacterium
ATTTCTGTATCTATATTTTAAAGATCGGGGTAGCTGGTGTTGCCATACCTACACTGGTATCTAGAGCGGTAATGGCTTTAATACTTCTGGTAATGTGTTTTAATGAGCATAATGAGATAAGTGTAGAACTAAGAAACATATTCAGACTTGATAAAAGAATACTGGAGAAGATACTGACTATTGCCATACCAAACAGCGTGGAGAATGGGCTGTTTAATATCGGCAAGATTATTATTTCAACCTTTGTAGCTACCTATGGTACTGTGCAGATTGCGGCCAATGGGGTTGCCAATTCGGTCTGTGTTTTATGTTATGCGACCGATGCGGCAATGCAACTGGCTATTGTGACCGTTATTGGCAGATGCGTAGGAGCTGGGGACTATGAGCAGACAAGATATTATATTAAGAAGATGATGATTATTTCCCTGGTATTATGCCTGGTGTCTAATGTAATGGTTTATCTGGCTTTGCCATTAATATTAAATATGTATACTTTATCTGAGGAAGCCAGAAGCATTACCAGAATATTGTGTACAATGGACTGTATCTTTATGGTTTTCTTCCATTCTTTCTCTTTTGTCTTCCCTTGTGCTTTAAGGGCGGCAGGAGATGCCAGATATACTATGTATGCTGGAGCATTCTCAATGTTTGTGTTCAGATGTTTTGGTGCCTATATTCTGGGTACAGTATGTGGTATGGGAGTTATTGGTACCTGGATGGCAATGTTTATCGACTGGATTGTTAGAATTGTCTTTTTTGTGATAAGATACAAATCAAATAAATGGATGGAGTATAGAGTAGTATGATTAGAAATATTTTCTTTGATTTAGATGGAACTTTACTTCCAATGAAGGATCAGAATGCCTTTGTGAATTTTTATTTATCTATTCTTTCTAAGAAGGTAGCACCTTATAATATTGAGCCTAAGCTTTTTGTCAAAACTATTTTTGATGGTGTTGAAGCGATGGTGAGAAGTGATGGAACAATGACTAATGAAGATAATTTCTTTAAAGTGTTCTGTGGTGTTTTTGGTGAAGAGGCCGTTAAGCTTAAACCGGTATTTCTGGATTTCTATGAACATGAGTTTAATGAGGCAATCTGTACAACCTACCAGAATCCCGAGCTTGTTAAGCTTGTTCAGGATTTAAAGGAAGAGGGGTATAATCTGGTACTGGCCACTTCTCCTTTCTTTCCTCGTGCTGCAGTCTATAACCGTATTAAGTGGGCAGGTCTGGGTAAGGATTATTTCTCGCATATTTCAACATATGAGGAGTATCATTATGCCAAGCCTAATCCTAATTATTATCTGGAATTATTAGGTAAGCTCAATATTAAGAATGATGACTGTATCCATATCGGCAATGATGTATCTGAAGACTATCTGGCGGCATCTAAGGTGGGTATTAAGACATTCCTGTTAACTGATTGTGAGATTAACAATAAGAATGTTGATACATCAGATTTTAATAAGGGTGATGTTAAGGCCTTAAGAGAATTCATCAACAATACATGCAGGTAAGAAATATAGTATTAAGAATAATAGTTCTCTTAGTTCTGTTAATTGGTATTATCTCTTATATACCAAAGCTGTTAGGTAAGGATAATGAAATAAGAGACTATACATTCGCAAATGAGGAACTTCTTATTGAACATTATGAGAAGCATGGAAGATATATGGGCTATGCCTCTAAGCAGGATTATGAGGCTTTTGCGTCAAATCTGGTGAATTACTGTAAACAGAACAAGTATGCCTGTGAGTTTAAGTATGAGCAGGAAGATGATGATGAAATCTATTATCTTGAAAGTGCCAATGAGATAGTATTTGTCTCTAGTGATGGCTATATTCGAACATATTTCCGTCCTGATGAGGGCAGGGCATATTTTGACAGGCAATAGTCTGTCTTTTTAAATGCCAAATGGAGGAAAAATACTTATTATGATATACGAGTAATAGTTTTACAATGGTATAATATGTATATATTATTTTTTACGCTAATAGCAAGAGAGGAGAATTTGGATGCAGACCTGGGACGAAATTTTAGATGGCATATGTAAATATGAGAAGTTTGATAGAGAATATAAAAAAGCAGTAAATAGTGTTCCAGATTCCGTATACGAAACCTACAGTTCTTTTGCGAATACAAACGGTGGAATAATTGTGCTTGGTGTTAGCGAAAATATGAATGAAAAGGACTCGGAACAACGTTTTTCAATTACGGGCGTTAAGGATCCACAGAAAATGGTGACTGACTTCTGGAGTACCATCAACTCTAATAAAGTTAGTGCCAATATTCTGATGGATAAGGATGTTTATATTCTGGAAAAAGATGGTGTTTCAATTGTTGTGATAGAGGTCCCTAGGGCTGATTTTACAGCCAGGCCAGTATATAAGGGAGATAATCCATTTAAAGGAACATTTAAAAGAAATCACGAAGGCGACTATCATGCCAAGGAATATGAAGTCAGAGCTATGATTCGTGATCAGAGTGATAAGGGAAACGATAACACAATTCTTGAAGGATATACAATGGATGATATTGATTCAAAAGCTCTTCAGGAATATCGTATTATGTTTAACACCCAGAATCCAGATCATGTATGGCGTCTTTTGGATGATAAGTCTTTTCTGGAGATGATGGGTGGATATCGCAAAGACAGAAGAGAGAAAATTGAAGGTTTAACTTCTGCCGGTCTGCTGATGTTTGGCAAAGGTGTGGCAATCAGAGATGAATTTCAGAATATTTTCATGGATTATCGAGATGAATCTGGAGCCAGTGAAGCTCATCGCTGGCTTAATAGAGTAACGTATGATGGAACGTGGGAAAACAATCTTTTTAATTTTCTTAATAAGCTGATGCCAATGCTTACAGAGGACCTGAAGAAACCATTTGTACTGGAAAATATGCGTCGAATTGATGACACTCCTGTGCATAAGGCTGTCAGAGAAGCGTGTGTGAATATGATAATTCACGCTGATTATAGAATGGATTCAGGTGTATTGAAGGTGGTAAAAGGAAAGAATTACATCAGTTTTTCAAACCCTGGCAATCTGAAGCTTCCTAAGGAACAGATATATCACGGCGGAGAATCAAAAACCAGAAATCCTCATATACAGACAATGCTTCGAATGGTGGGCTATGGTGATAACGCCGGGTCAGGATTCCCTGATATTGTGAACACGTGGAAAAAGTATGGATATGGTCAGCCAGAACTGGAAGAAGATACGGTACTCAATCTTGTAAGACTGGTTTTGCGTTTTGATGAGAAAGACACGTCAGTTGATGCAGAGATAATATCTGATGTATACTATATGGAAGAGGAATATGAGCGAAGATTGAGCAAAGATGAGCGAAGATTGAGCGAAGATTCAAAAAATGAGCGAAGATTTGTTCAGAAAATGAGCGAAGTTCTCGATCCAGATGACTTTTTAAGGATGAAATCACTTATTGAGTATCTGGATTTGCATAATAGTATTACTCCAAAAAAAGCCGCGGATATTACCGGCAGGTCTCTTGCCACAGTAAGAAGATATCTTAAAACTCTTAAGGAAAGCGGTTTTGTAGAGAAAAGAGGGAATACAGCTAATATTGTTTATATTGTGAAAAATAAATAGTAATTTCTATACTAATATCATCGTTAATATCGGGATGTTTTTGGTAAAATAGTAGTTGGTAAATGTGTTTACATTTAAAAGGAGAACAAAATGAATTATTCACCACTTCAAAAGGCAAGATATGAGTATAAGCCTAAGCTTCCAGGCATGCTCAGACATGGTATTGCGGAAATCTCTGTAAAAGAGGGTGAGGCAACAAAGAGTGTAGCTGATCAGGAGAAGATTGCTGCATTATTCCCTAATACTTATGGCAAGAAGGAAATTACATTTGTAAAGGGCGAAAATACTTCTGCAGCCAAGAAACAGGTTGTAGGTGTAATTTTATCTGGTGGTCAGGCACCTGGCGGACACAACGTAGTATGTGGCTTATATGATGCATTAAAGGCTACTGATAAGGAAAATGTATTATATGGATTCAAGAATGGACCTAGCGGACTTCTTGAAGATGATTATTTAATTTTTGATGATGAATATATCGATCAGTTCCGTAACACTGGCGGTTTCGATATTATCGGTTCAGGACGTACAAAGCTGGAAACAGAAGCTCAGTTTGCGGTAGCTGCTGAAGTCTGCAAGAAGCATGGCATTACTGCGATTGTTATTATCGGTGGTGATGACTCTAACACCAACGCTGCAGTACTGGCTGAATATTTCGCAGCTCACAACACTGGCGTACAGGTAATCGGCTGTCCTAAGACTATCGATGGTGACTTAAAGAATGAGGATATTGAATGCTCATTCGGTTTCGATACTGCCACCAAGACTTATTCAGAAGTTATCGGCAATATTGAAAGAGATGCCAACTCAGCCAAGAAGTACTGGCACTTCATCAAGGTAATGGGCAGATCTGCTTCCCATGTTGCCTTAGAGTGTGCTCTGGAAACTCAGCCAAATGTATGTCTGATTTCGGAAGAAGTACAGGCTAAGAAGATGTCTTTATCTTCAATTGCTGACTATATCGCAGATTCAGTATGCGCAAGAAGCGAAAAGGGCATGAACTTCGGTGTAGCCATTATTCCAGAAGGCGTAGTTGAATTTGTTCCTGAATTCTCTGTATTAATCAAGGAAATCAATGAATTACTGGCTGGTTCTAAGGCTGATGAGTTCAACGCATTACCTTCATGGAAAGATAAGTATGCTTTCATTGAAAAGGGCTTAACAGCTGAATCTATGGCTGTATTTGCCATCCTGCCTGAAACAATTCAGCAGCAGCTCTTCTTAGAAAGAGACCCTCATGGTAACGTTCAGGTTTCATTAATTGAATCTGAAAAGCTGTTCTCTGCACTGGTTAAAGCTAAGCTCGATGAAAGAAAGGCTGCCGGTACATATAAGGGCAAGTTCAATGCACTGCACCACTTCTTCGGCTATGAAGGCAGATGTGCATTCCCATCTAACTTCGATGCTGACTACTGTTACTCACTTGGCTACAATGCCTTCATGCTGATTCAGTATGGCTACAATGGCTATCTGTCAAAGATTTCTAATCTTTCTAAACCAGCTGATGAATGGGTTGCCGGTGGTATGCCAATCACCAAGATGATGAATATGGAAAGAAGACATGGTGAAGATAAGCCAGTTATCAAGAAAGCACTTGTTGAACTTGATGGCAAGCCATTCAAGTACTTCGAAGCACACAGAGCAAAGTGGGCTGTAGAAACAGCTTATACATATCCTGGCGCTATCCAGTACTATGGACCAAGTGAAGTTTGTGATCTTACAACCAGAACTCTGGCTTTAGAAAAAGGCGAATAAGATTTAATTAAGGCTATACATTCGTGTATAGTCTTTTTATATGCTTAATTATTTTTTCAGCCATCTAATATATTCAGAGTCTTTGATGCTTGCATAACTATTTATTTGAAATGCAGAAGCTAATAATTAAATAAATTATTTTTTCTACTTTATTATTCAATAATTAAATTGATATAATGACAATGTATTGACAATAAACGAAAAATATACATATAATTTGTTTAAATGGAGGTATTTATATGAGTACAACAAATTTAAATATTAGAACTGATAAGGATGTTAAAGAACAGGCAGAGGCAATTTTTAATGAGCTTGGTCTTAATCTGACTACTGCTATTAATATATTTTTAAGAACCGCAATTCGTGAACATGGCATTCCTTTTGAACTAAAACTCGAAGTACCTAATGAAACAACCGCAAAAGCTATAGAAGAGGGCAGAAAACTAGTTAATGACTCAAATGCTCCAAGATACTCCAGCATTGAAGCTCTGAAGGAAGCCCTTGAAGTATGAAATATGAGGTACAGTTTACCAGCCAGTTTAAAAAAGATTTGAAGCTTGCCAAAAAACAGAATAAGAATCTTTTTAAACTGTTTGAAGTAATAGAAATATTGGCAAATGGTGGTGTACTTGATGCAAAATATAAAGATCACAATCTGACAGGAAACTATAAAGGAACACGTGAATGTCATGTAGAACCTGACTGGCTGCTGATTTACGAAATTCGTGGAGATATACTGGTTTTAATACTGTATAGACTCGGCACGCACTCTGAACTGTTTAAGTAATATAAATCTGAGCAAATACAAATAATTCAAAAATTAGTCAATCGCAGCTGATGCTTTGCCGGGATGCCTGAATGCATAATCCTTTTTATTGTTTAATCGCACGCGTGCGATTTTTCATAAAGATTGTTGCAATCAATAATACAATTTTCGCTTCATATTGAATATAGTTCTTAAATAAAGTACCATTAAAAAAGAAACAAGAGGGAAAATCATGAACAGAATACTAATAGTAGTAGATATGCAGAATGACTTTGTATCAGGTTCTTTAGGTACAGCTGAGGCAAGGTCTATTGTGGATAATGTTAGGGCAAAGCTTGAAAGCTTTGATGGTGATGTAATCTTTACAAGAGATACCCATAATGAAGATTATCTGAAGTCTAATGAAGGAAAGCATCTGCCGGTTGAACACTGTATTAAGGGAAGCCATGGCTGGGAGATTATTGATGAGCTTAAGCCATATGCAGATAAAGTAATCGATAAACCAACCTTTGGTTCTACTGAGCTTATTGATTATCTTAAGATGAAAAACTATGACAGTTTTGAACTCTGTGGCTTATGCACGGATATCTGTGTAGTATCTAATGCCTTATTAATCAAGGCTAATTTCTATGAAGCCGAAGTAAGTGTTGATTCCTCGTGCTGTGCTGGTGTGACAGTAGAAAGCCATAACGCAGCACTAAAGACCATGCAGATGTGTCAGATAGAGGTTAAATAAGATGGAACAGATAATTAATTCTCTACTGGAGAATGATTTATATAAGTTTTCAATGGGACAGGCCATCTATCATCAGTTCTCTGATTATAAAACTACCTGGTCTTTTAAATGCCGTAATGAGGGCGTTTATTTTGATGAGGAAATGGTTGAAGAGATTAAAAGACAGATTAAGCTGTACTGTAATCTTAGATTTAAAGAAGATGAACTGGAATATCTTAATTCCATCAGATGGCTTAAGGGATCATATGTTGATTTCTTAAGACTCTGGCATCCAAGATTTGAGGACTATGAAATTAAGCATGAGGGAGCATGTGGCCTAACGGTTGAAACTAAGGGTACCTGGCTTAATACCTCCATGTATGAGGTACCTACTCTGGCTATCATCAATGAGACATATTTCAGGATGAAATATGATATGGAAGTTCTGGAAAAGGAGTTTGAAGAGAAGCTTGAACATAAGATTGATTTACTGAAGAATGGTAAATGGA
>JBJFHC010000290.1:0-9364 GCA_051893275.1 Erysipelotrichaceae bacterium
TAGATTGGCCACAATACTTTTTATCTCACCATAGGCCACCGCAAAGTCCATGACATTAGTTGTGAAACTATAGTTCTTATTAAAAGTGTTGAATTCATTAATCATATCATTGAGTCTGAATATAACTTCCAGATTATTAAGTGTCATATAGACCGGATAAAAAGTAATCGAATCACAATAGCCAAAACGATACAAATCATCCTTTACAAGAGGGTAAATATCATCAGTTATAATCTTAAACAATGCTTCTGGAATAATAAGTGTCTTGTGAGTATTATATGAATCTCTGGCAATCTGTTTGCTGCTAGAGACAATACCCACCACTTCAAGATAGTATTCAGCAAGAGTTTCCTTACCATCTATTCCGACATTAAAGAATTCAACAGTCAGATAATCTCCAACATTTACAGGGTACTTATTTTCTCCATCAGACAGATAAAGATTTTCAGGTACAATGACGGAATAGATATCTTCATCATTGAAGGTTCTTCCTTTTTTAATCTTGCTGTCAAAATAATGTAGATCTGTATAATCCGTATTATTTACCGATATAAGCCTTGGATAGCGTCCACCACTGTTTACAGCTTCTAATAGCTGTATTTCCAGATAATCTCTTTCATCACTTACAAGATATTTATCTTCAGTATAGACAATGCAGGGAACGGTAGAAAACATGCTCATATCTATATCAAAATAATCTGGATTTAATTCATCTTTGATAGACATCATGTCTTTATAGAAATCTCTGGCATATGTGTTATTGTCTTCAAGACTGTTACCTTTTATATTAAGACCAACAAAATCAGCAGTACTTTTATAGCTGAGCTCACCAGTCACAACTACTTCAGGCTTAATGACATCAAGAAATTCTGAATTAACATTAACACCTCCCTGCCTTATCAGAAAACTGACTGACAGAGAAATAGATAGTATAAACATCAATAATATCAGCAGCAGACTTCTGACTGCCTGATTTAATATTGATCTAATTATTCTTCTAAACATGTTACTTTATCGACTATATTATATTCGCATTTTCTGTTCTGATTCAGTATAGAAAAATGGACGTGACAATCATCAAAAGAACTGAGTGAAGTACTGGTACCAATAATCTGTGACTGTATGACTTCATCATTAATGTCTACATCAATTTCTTCCATATTGGAATAAAGAGTATATTCATCATTATCATGCTTAATAATTAAAGAATAATCATCTCTCTCAACCACTGTACCAGACATCGAAGCCAGCACAATATTATCTTCGCCAGCATAATCCACACCATCATGATGTTCATAGGCATACTGATCAAGACAGATAGTCGCATCCTTCATCGGAACCAGATAATGTTCGATGTTAATTTTTGAAGTAAAGAATGCAACTATTGTTATTAAAGAAACAGTCAAGAAAGAAATAATACAGCTTCTGTTCACCTTAGTTTTCTTAATTATTCTTTCAATTCTTTCTCTAATACTGTTTTCGGCAAAAGATGAAACAGTCGCATTTAAATTATTCTTATGAGCACAGTTTAATAGTGACAAAGCATATTTTTCTTTTTCATCTGTATTCATATTTTTTACAGTCATCTCATCGCAAGCCATCTCCAGATCCCTGCTGAAAAGTTTATAAGCAATATATACCAGTGGATTAAACCAGTAGATACTTAATAGAATAAAGGCAAGTGTTTTAAAAATATTGTCTTTTCTTTTAATATGCATGTTTTCATGAAGAATAATGTTGTCAATATCATCATCTTCTGTATAAAAAGGAATGTATATTTTTGGATTAAATAATCCAAATACAAAAGGACTGTTATATTTATCAGCCAGATAGATATTATCTTTAAGCTTATAGGAATTATTTAAGTTTCTTTTTAAGCTTAAATAAGAATAAATAAAATATGCAATAAACAGCATCATTCCAGTTATCCAGATAAATGAAAGAATGCTTATAAGATTGATTTTATTATCAGTATAGACAATAGAAGGATAAACAATAGTATTATAGATATCCCTTCTTATATAAGAAGTATTCCGAACAATGCCAATTTCTGTTTTAATGGAAAATGTTGTCATTAACCTTAAAGCTGTTAAGCCCCATAACAGACAGATATAGTTCTTCGACAGTTTCTTAAATAATGTTCTGATAATTATTACTGCCACAATCAGAAAGGAAGACAGAACAGAAATAGTAAAAACATTTAAAAATAAATCATTCATTTCTTAGACTCCCTGATCATCCTTTCCAGCTGCTTATATTCCTTTTCGCTAAGATTCTGTTTACGGGCAAAGGCATTAATAAAAGCTGGAAGTGATCCTTCAAATGTTTTATCTATCAGTTCGCACATCTGAGACATCTGTACATCTTCCTTGGAGAATAAAGAAGTTATTATTGAATTGCTGTTTAAGAAAACACCACGGTCACAAAGATGTTTAACAACGGTATAGGTAGTAGTTCGGCCCCAGCCTAAACTGCTGTTAGCCAGCTTTGCCAGATTTGAAATGCTTATCGGTTCATTATCCCATAATATAAGACAGAGTCTATATTCGCTTTCAAAGATTTTAGGTACTTCCATAATTGCCTCCACTATGTCTATTATTATAGACAATATCAGTCTATCATAATAGACAGATTTAGGCAACAAAAAACCGGATTGTCTCCGGTATTACGCCAGCAGCATCGTTAATGCTGTCTGTAATATCATCAGTATTACTGAAAGAAGTATTTCAGGTCTAGAGAAAAATATACAGAATACCTTCCAGGTTGATTTAGCCTTGGTGACTCTTATAAATGTATATTTTTTCGCAATAAAGAAAACAAAGGAAGCTACATATATTAAAGCCAGGAAGATAGCTGCAAATATTGAATATTTGCCAGGAATTATCAGCAGAAGATAAAGCGTCAGATTATATAAACCATGTATCCAGATACAGGGTCTGGCGCTCTTGTAGCGCAGATAAATCTTGCCCAGTTCATAGCTCATGATAAAAGCCGGAAAAATCTCAATAAAAGATGAATGGGCCAGGGCAAAAATCAAAGATGTAGCCACCAGGGCAAAATACTTGCCAAATCTCGAAAGATAGCGTAAAAGCACGCCCCTGAAGGCTAATTCCTCAATAGCTGGTGTAATAAGTACAAATAACAGGGTATAGACAACATCATCAACAACCTTGCCGTCTATCACTACTCCTATTCCCCCTACCAGGTCCGCTGACTTTCCAAAATAAGAAAATATAGTAGAAGTAAGAAACAGCGCAATACTTGATATGGTAAACAGCATTAATGACTGAATGAATATTTCACCAAAGGGAATCTTTACTTTTTCTTTCTTATCATTTTTGCCAAACAGAGCTTTATCCATCAGCATAAAAGGAAGAACAGTACCCACTATTACTATTAAGGCATTTAAAAGAGACTTTTTTGATAAACCAAATAAAAGTCCAATTTCCTGATCAATAAACAGTTCCTTTAACAGAAGCGGTATATATAAGACAAAGAAGATATAGATTATTAAGGCAAGTCCAATAGTCTTAAACCTGGAGTTTACCTTTTTCTTTGTGATTTTTTTATTTGTCATATGGTAAATTATACCATTATAATTATTAAGATGTTATTGATTAACGAAATAAAACTGACCCTTGATGAACCAGAAACAAAACTGAGGGATAAAATCGCCAGAAAGCTTAGAACATCTCAATTTAATTATGAGATTTACCGTATTTCTCTAGACTGCCGCAAAGAGATTTTTTTCAGCTACTCAGTACTTGTAACAGTGGCTAATGAAGAAAGATATTTAAAGATAAATGGCATAACCAGATATGAAAAACCTGATTTATCAGTTGAATCAAAAGAAAGAAACTTCAGACCCATTGTCATAGGCTATGGACCAAGCGGTATCTTCTGCACCTGCAGACTGATAGAGGCTGGCTTTAAACCAATTGTCTTTGAAAGAGGACCAAGAATCAATAAAAGAGAAAAAGATGTTAATCTCTTCTTCAAAGAAGGAATCTTAAACACTGATAGTAACATTCAGTATGGTGAAGGTGGTGCCGGTACTTTTTCGGATGCCAAACTGACCACTAGAATCAAAGACAAGTTTGTTGAATATATTCTTAATATTTTTATTAAACATGGGGCTAAGAAAGACATCAAATATAAAGCTCATGCCCATATCGGTACTGATGAGGTAAGAAAAGTAATCACAAACATAACTGATGATCTGATCAGCAAAGGTGCTGAATTTCATTTTGAAGAAGAAGTTACTGATTTCATCATTGAAGATAATATCTGTAAAGGTGTTTTAACCAGAAAAGGAACATATTACTCTGATGCCATTATTATTGGTGCAGGACATTCAGCCTACAGCACAGTTAAAAAACTTTATGAAAAAGGTGTAGCCATGGAAGCTAAAGATATGGCAATTGGCTTTAGAGTTGAACACCCTCAAAAACTGATAGACAATAATCAGTATCATGGCATTAAGCACAATAAACTTGAACCAAGTGAATATTTCTTAAGATATAAAGATGATAAAGGAGTCTACTCCTTCTGTATGTGCCCAGGTGGCGAAGTAGTTCCAGCTACAAGCGATGTGAACAGAGTAGTAACCAACGGGATGTCCTATGCCGATAGAGGAAGTGGCATAGCCAACAGTGCAATCCTGGTTCAGGTCAATAAAGAAGAATATCCAGACTATGTTTTAGGTGGTTTTGATTATCTTAAGGATATTGAGGAAAAAGCCTACAATTTATCCAACAGTTATAAAGCCCTGTCTCAGAATATTAAAGATTATATGAATAACGAAGTCAACGATTTAATCAGAACACCAAGCTATTCTCTTGGAACAGTTAACACCAATCTTAACGATTTCTTTACTGCAGAACAGAACAGCTATTTCCATAAGGCCCTGGAATACTTTGACCACAAAATTCCGGGATTTATTGACGAAGGTATCATGATAGCTCCGGAAACCAGATCTTCCTGCCCAATCAGAATAAACAGAAAAAATGATACTGAATCCCTTAATATTAAGAACCTTTATCCAATGGGCGAAGGTGCTGGCTTTGGTGGCGGAATTATGTCCTGTGCTCTGGATGGTATCAGGGTGGCAAACTCCATCATTGACAAAGAAAACGGCTAAGCCGTTTTTTTGGTTTATTGAGATTAAAAAAAAGGAAACTGAATTAACAGTCTCCTTAAAATGATGATTTGGTTTATATTATTTAGCCTTTACTTCAGCAGCACCATAGTCCTTGCCGGCTGCAAAGTTTCTCGCATTTTCCATAGTTGTAGTAGCGATAGCCTGCAGAGCTTCTCTTGTAAAGAAGGCCTGGTGAGAAGTTAATACAACCTGAGGGAACATTAACAGTCTGCCGGTAATATCGTTAGTAACGATTTCACCAGATCTGTCGGTGTAAACGTTTGGATCTTCGCCTTCATAAACATCAAGCGCAACTGCATGGAACTTGTTGTTCTTTAAAGCTTCGATTAATGCTTCAGCATCAATTAAGCCGCCTCTGGCTGTATTTACCAGCATAGCGTTGTCCTTCATTAAGGCAATAGTTTCCTTGTTGATTAAATGATAAGTACCGCCCTCACCCATAATTAATGGAGCATGTAAAGAAATCAGGTCAGATCTCTGCAGCAGTTCTTCCTTGCTTACATAAGTTAATAAGCCAGACTCTTCAAGTTCCTTATTAGGATAAGCATCCCAGCCTAATACTGTCATACCATAGCCCTTACAGATATTGGCCATGCAGACACCAATCTTACCAGTACCCATGATACCGGCAACCTTATTATGTAAATCTAAGCCTAATAGACCAGACAGATCGAAGTTATTTTCTCTAATCTTGTTGTAAGCCTTATTCAGACGACGGTTAGCTTCCTGTAAAGTAGCCATTGCGTGTTCTGCAACCGCATATGGAGAATAAGCAGGAACTCTAAGTACGGTAATACCACATTCCTTGCAGGCATTTAAGTCAACGTTGTTGAAACCGGCACAGCGTAACAGAATCAGCTTAATGCCATAGCCATGCAGTCTTTCAACAATATCCTTGCCGCATTCATCGTTAACGAAGATACATACTGCATCAAAACCTTCAGCCAGAGAAACAGATTCAAGAGTCAGTCTAGACTTCAGGAACTTGATGTTTACATTATAAGTACCCTCACCCTTATCCTTGGCCAGTTCCTCAAAGAAGGTACGGTCATAGCTCTTTGTACCGAAGAAAACGATGTTGAGCTGATCAGGTTTATCGTCTCTGTTGAACTTAGTATCAAGCAGGTGCCTGATTCTTGCCTCAGTCTTTACTTCATCTTCACCATCAATTACAAACTCAACTTCATCACCCTTATTTGCACCTAAAGCCAGAATTGAAAGAACGTTGTTTCCTTCAGCTTTTTTGCCATTGCATAACAGAGTTACTGAGCTCTTGTAGTTAACGCAGGAATTAGCCAGCAGGGCTGCAGGTCTTGCGTGAATACCATCAGGGCTCTCTACAACATACTTAATGTTAATCATATAAAAATACTCTCCTTGTTCAGTTTTTATTATAAAACAAGCTTGTTACTTATTTAACTAATTATTATCTAATTTCCTTAATTAATCGCTCATAATCAGGCATATGCAGTTTTAAAACCTCATGAAAACGCTTAGAATGATTAGGTATAACCAGATGAAGAAGCTCGTGCCATAAAACCGCTTCAATATGCTCATCATCAAAATGAATAAGCCTGTCACTCAGTCTTATTTCGTTGCGGTTACAGTAACACACTCCCCACTTGGAAGTAAGATGACTGATGTGATATTCAGGAATCTGATTATAGCCATAATCTCTCAGTATTCTAAGATATTTATCCTGTCTTTCATTAGTCACTCTCATGATTTCCTTTTTGCCACATTCATAAAAAGCTTTTTCATAATTACTGTTACGGCAATAGACAGTTAATTCATTCCCCTGTATCCTGACAGATCTGTTTCCTTCTTTAATATTTAATCTATATTTATTTCCTCTATAATATATGAATTCCCCAATATAGACCCTGGAATCACTCACCTGTTTCTTTATAGTTTCGGTTATCCAGTCCCTTTTATCCTCAATCACCTTCTTAAGATATGAATCCGATACAAAATAAGGACAGCTTACATGAGCTACTCCCTCTTTGATAGATATGCGGATAGCCTTTACTTTTTTTCTTTCTACTACTATTTGATATTCCATACAAAATATTATAGAAGATATTGCTTTTTGGGAAAAGATTATTATATAATTGCAAGGCATGGCGGTCGTGGTGAAGTTGGTTAACACACTAGATTGTGGCTCTAGCATTCCGCGAGTTCGAGTCTCGTCGATCGCCCCAAGTTAAACACCCTTCGGGGTGTTTTTTTATTACATGCTATTTTGTTCGTCTATAAAAAGGTTTCTTTAGCGAAACCGTTCATTGCCTTTTACAAACCGGAGCATCAGCCAGCTATATCCGAACACATTATTTTATAACCCGTGTACAGGTTGGCGAGGCCGGTTTACACCCGCACGGTTTGACCTATGCAATCAGTTTCCACCATGCAGTTTCGTTATCAGTATACATAAGCTAGCAGAATGTTAATCTGCCACTCCCTTGAAGAAGTCTTTTCTTCATAATTAATATACTTGATTTGCATGATAATTTCAAAATTAATAAACGAAATCGCATATTACGGATTATTATTTTTTGTCTAAAAATTCATCTATTTTTACATTCATTTTACTTTCAGACACCTTCTGATTTTACACTCATTAGATAAATTAAAGATGTAAAAAGGAAGTGATAGTATGTGTGAAATGATCTGGAAAAACCTGGAAGAAAAAAATATGAAGCTTACAGAAAGACAGAATATGTTTATTGTAATAATGGTAATGATGATTTCCTTAATCGTTTTCGCCATCAGTCTTCTGTTTTCAGTAATGATCAGTTTTGACTTCAAATATGTACTGGTAAGTACAGGATACGGAGCTGTATTATCCTGTATATATGCTCTTGTCTGGCTCTATAATCGAAAGTAAAATAATTTACACAGATTTTACATAAGTATACATTTGGCTTTACATTAATATCCTAATATTTACATGAAGAGGTAAATATATGGATATTTTTTCTGCATTAAACTTAGTAGGCGGTCTGGCCCTTTTCCTGTATGGAATGTCGGTTATGGGCGACAACCTGGAGAAAATGGCTGGCGGAAAGCTCGAAAAAATTCTCGAAAAACTAACATCTAAAAAATTCATGGCAGTACTTTTGGGAGTTGTGGTAACTGCCATCATTCAGTCAAGTTCAGCCACAACCGTAATGGTTGTCGGCTTTGTCAATTCCGGTATCATGGCTCTGAAACAGGCTATCGGCGTAATAATGGGTGCCAATATTGGCACAACCATCACATCCTGGATACTGTCACTAACTGGCATACAGGGTGATTCCCTGCTGGTAAAACTCTTAAAGCCAGCTAACTTCTCACCGGTATTTGCGGCCGTGGGCATTATTATGATAATGGCTGGCAAAGACGACAAAAAGAAAGATATCGGTAATATCTTTCTGGGCTTTGCGATACTGATGTTTGGTATGACCTCCATGTCCGATGCCGTAAGCGGATTAAGCGAAAATGAAACCTTTGTTTCGATTCTTACCCTGTTCCACAATCCGCTTCTGGGTATGGCAGCTGGTGCCCTTGTAACCGCAGTAATACAGTCAAGTTCAGCATCCGTAGGTATTCTGCAGGCCTTATGTCTTACCGGCTCAATCAATTATGCCATTGCCCTTCCAATCATCATGGGGCAGAATATCGGTACCTGCATTACATCTTTATTATCATCTATCGGTGCCAACAAGAATGCCAAAAGAGCGGCGCTGATTCATCTATACTTTAATCTGATCGGTACTTTACTTTTTATGGCCGTATTCTATGGAATTAATACATTCGTTCATTTTGCATTTTTAAATGATGTCTGTACACCACTTGGTATCGCGGTAATTCATTCATTATTCAATATCATTACTGTAATTGTTCTTTATCCATTTGATAAAGCACTGCTTAAACTGGCTGAACTTACTATCAAAGATAAAGGCGAAGAAACCAAAGAAAACTTTGAATACACTCTTGATGAAAGACTTCTGGATACTCCGGCCTTTGCCATGGAAAGATGCCGTACCATTACTTCATCAATGGCTCTTAAGACCGGCGAAATAATCGGCATGTCCCTAAAACAGATAGACAGTTTTTCAAACGAACGCTATGAACAGATAAAGAAACTGGAAGATGAAATCGATAAATATGAAGACTATATATCTGCTTTCCTGGTTAAACTCTCATCCAAGAATATCTCAAATA
>JBJFHC010000290.1:9464-18006 GCA_051893275.1 Erysipelotrichaceae bacterium
GAAGACTATATATCTGCTTTCCTGGTTAAACTCTCATCCAAGAATATCTCAAATAGCGATTCAAAGACAATGTCTATAATCCTTCATTCCATTAATGATTTTGAAAGAATGTCCGATCATGCCTTCAATATCAATAAGATAATGAAGGATATGAACAAAAAGAAACTTGTCTTCTCTGATTATGCCAGAAATGACCTGATAGTTATGTGTAATGCCCTGACAGACATAACAACCAGAACTGTAAATATCTTTATCAGAGAAGATGAAAGTGCGGCTAGAACCATTGAACCACTGGAAGAAATTATCGATAAACTCAACAAAGAAGCCAAACAAAAACATATAATAAGATTAAGAGAAGGAAAATGTACTATTGAACTGGGACTCCTTCTTGAGGATCTGATTACCAACATTGAAAGAATATCTGACCACTGTTCAAATGTCGGTATTGCGATTATTGAAATCAGAACTGATGACTATGGCGCACATGAATATATTAAACACTTAAATAAAGAAGAAGGCTCATTCTTCCATGAAGAATATCTGGCCTTAGAAAAGGAATATCAGCTGGAAAAATAATATGGCACTTATATATATAGTAGAAGATGATGAAAACATCCTGGAAATTGAAGAAATAGCCTTAAGAAATGCCAACTATCAGGTATTTGGCTTTTCTAATGCCAGGGATATGTATGAAAAACTCTCTAAAATAAAACCCGATCTCTTTCTTCTTGATATCATGCTTCCGGATGAAGATGGAAATCAGATTTTAAGAACTATCCGCAAAAACCCGGAAACAGCCAGAATACCGGCAATTATGGTAACAGCCAAGTCAAGCGAAATAGATCTGATTAAAGCCTTCGACGAAGGAAGTGATGACTACATAAAGAAGCCTTTCTCTATTATGGAACTTACTTCCAGGGTTAAGGCGGTACTAAGACGTACCACAAAAAACGAAGATGAACATGTAGTTATAAATTATAAAGACCTTGTATTAAATGATGAAAAAAGAAAAGTATCAGTATCAGGAGAAAATATCGATCTGACATATAAGGAATATGAACTTTTAAGATACTTACTGGTAAATAGAGGCATTGTCTTAAGCCGTGAAAAAATAATGGATTATGTCTGGGGAACCGACTTCATGGGCGAATCCAGAACCCTGGATATGCATATTAAAACTCTAAGAAAAAAACTTGGAGAATATGGTGATATCATTAAAACCATTCGAAATGTCGGCTATATAGTTGAATGAAAAACAAAATCAACAGCCGCCTGATTGGCCTTTCTGTCTTTTCTATTATTATCACTGCCCTGCTTCTGACAATTGTGTACTATACCAATTTCCGTCAGCAGGTCGAAAATGATTTGAGCCTTACTGCCCATGTACTGGCCTCAAATGATTTTATTAATGATGAAATAGATTTATCATCTATAAAAAACGAAATACGTGTAACCTGGATTGATACAGACGGCAGTGTAATTTATGATAATGATTTTATAAATACAGAACTGGATAACCATCTTAACCGTCAGGAAGTAGCCGATGCCTTTAAAATCGGCGAGGGAAAATGTATAAGAACCTCGGATACATTGAATCTTTCAACCTATTACTATGCCCTGAAACTAAATGATGGCACAGTACTCAGAGTTGCCAAAGATGCCCAAAGCATTACATCAATTTTTCTCAATACCGTTCCCTATACTTTGATGATAATAATTGTTGTGGCCTTTGTCTGTCTGCTGATATCCAATCTTTTAACCAAACAGCTGGTTAGACCAATAAATGATCTGGCGGATAATCTGGACTCACCAAATCTTTCCGTTCCCTATAAAGAACTTGTGCCAATTACCGATAAAATCCGTAAGCAGCATGCCGATATTCTAAAAGCTTCACAGATGCGTCAGGAATTTACCGCCAATGTTTCGCATGAACTTAAAACGCCTTTAACCTCAATACTTGGCTATACCGAACTAATGGAGAGTGAAGGAATAGATGAGAAACAGAAGAAACATTTTATTACCGAAATCAAAAACAATGTTGACCGTCTTCTGAATCTGATTAATGACATCATGAAGGTTTCGCAGCTTTCAACAAACGATATTAACTATGAATTTACAGATCTTAATCTTTATGAAATAGCTCTTACTCAGCTCAAAAACTTTGAAATAGAGGCCAGAAAGAAAAATATAAAACTGATTCTTGAAGGCAGGTCAGAAACAATCAGAGGCAACAGAGGGCTGATTGAAGAACTCATAGATAATCTTGTACAGAACGCAATACGCTATGGAAATGAAAACGGCTATGTTAAAGTAACTGTCAGCGATGTAAATAATAAAGTATCACTATGTGTTGAAGATAATGGCATAGGCATACCTCTATCTGAACAGGAAAGAATCTTTGAAAGATTCTACAGAGTAGATAAAAGCCGTTCCAAAAAGATGGGCGGTACAGGCCTTGGACTGGCTATTGTCAAACATATTGTGCAGATACATGAGGCAAAAATAAATCTTAAATCAACACCGGGAATTGGTACAAAAATAGAGGTTATTATCTAAAAACCTCTTTTTTTCAGCTTATGCAACCGATATGTTACAAAATGATAGCCATAATAGGTAGATGCAACTGGGTTATAATGAAATAATACAGCCGTGAGGTGAACAAAATGCAGTTTTATGAAAAACTATCTAAACTAAGAAAAGCCAACAACCTGTCCCAGGAACAGCTGGCTGAAAAACTTAATGTTACAAGACAGGCCGTATCAAAATGGGAGTCAGGTGAATCTTATCCCGATATGGCAAAAA
Organism: Erysipelotrichaceae bacterium; assembly: GCA_051893275.1. Taxonomy (GTDB): domain Bacteria; phylum Bacillota_I; class Bacilli_A; order Erysipelotrichales; family Erysipelotrichaceae; genus Colivicinus. The sequence continues at coordinate 12,267 of JBJFHC010000290.1, forward strand.
TAATTCAGTTATGCAAAATACTCAACTGTTCTTTAAATGAACTGATGGACGATGGCGTAATGGGCGAAATAGAGCCCAATGAAAAAGAAAACGAAAAAGAAGAAAAAAAGAACTACTTCAACGATTTCCTGGACTACGTAACCAAAACCTACAATATGTTTATTCATATGTCCTTTAAATCAAAAATAGTGCTCCTGCTGGAAATGTGCTTTATTGCGCTGGTCCTTCTGGGAATTGGAGCTTTATTCTATGTGGGTATAGGGGTACTGGTGGATCTGTTTGTTTCCATCTTGCCCAGTATCATTGGCTACCCTCTACGCAGAATCCTTGAAGCGATATCTATGGGGGTACTTCTGGTTCTAGGAGTAATTGTCTTTCTTCATTTATTTAAGATCAGATATCTGGATTACTATGTCACTATTACTGACAACAACGTCAATACCCAGAATGTGGAAGAACCTATTAAAGAAAACAAACAGGAATCAGAACTGACAGTAAACAAGAATCCAAAAATTATTATTAGAGATCCCGCTCATTCTTCAAGCCGTTTCTTTAAAGGCCTGGCGAATATCATGATTTTCCTGATCAAATGCACAGTTGTGATCATTGTCATACCAGTCATACTGGCCTTTGTCTTTGGAGTTGGTGTGGCAGTATTCTGTCTGATACAGGGTGGAAAAATATTCTACTGGATTGCCCTTTGTATCCTTGGTGTTCTATTGCTGGCATATATTATTATTCACTATGCCTACAACTTCCTGTTTAAACTGAAACAGCCCTACAGAATATTCCTCTGGGTACTTATAAGCGGATTACTCATAATAGGTGTAGGTGGCGGTTTTACAGCCAACTCAATCATGTCACTGGAAGAAGATTATACACCAGTTAAAACTACAGTATATACTGATAAACTGATGCTCGATGAAAATGAAAAACTGGATCTGGAGTATTCAAAGGTACAGTATGAATTAGATGATTCAATTGAAGGAATAGAAGTAGAAATAAATCACCCGATTAACACTAAAATGTATAAACACTGGTACTATACCGGTGATGATGAAATAGTTCATTCATATCATGTCTATATGGACGATCTTAAAACCTTGAATCTCGCCATTCAGGATCTGAAGCTAGGCAAAATAAAACCAGAATATTATGGCTATGGCTATGATAATCTGGACATCCATATCAGATGTTCTAAAGAAACATATGAAAAACATATTATTAATGGTGATAATTCAATTATAGAAAACATTGAAAAAGCTGAAGCATAATAAAAACGGTGAATCCACCGTTTTTTTATCTTCCATTTAATCTTTTAAATATTGGTTCAGAACCATAGGTTAGATAGATAGAACCAATCTTGGCCAGGCCGCCTGACATATTGCCCTGCAAGGCTGTATCATTTCCAAGATATACGGCATAATGCTGCATACCCCAGCCGCCATTTACATAGTAAATAATATCGCCTGGTTGAGCCTCAGCATAGCTTATATCATAAGTATCATAGATGTTATAGCCGCTTCCCAGATACGCATTAATAAAGTTCTGGGCAATGGTTGTACACCAGCCACTTAAGCCTACAAAACACTGGGCAATAGCCATAGGGTCACCGCCCGCATTTGCGATACAGGCACTGTCTGCAGTAGAAGAATAAGTCTGTGTATTCTTCTTTTTTATATAGGCTGCATAATCTTCTTCACTCAATACATTCACTTTCATTTCCAGACACAAAGTCTGACCAGAAAGAGTAGCGGCGAGAAATTTTACCAGATGTTCTCCTTCTTCTTCTATATCTTCATCTTCAATCGAGATGATTCTTGCCTCGCTGTCAAGTTCCAGATATTCTTCATAGTTAATCTCTTCACCGGCTTTAACGGTAATAGAATCGGTACTTAAAGTAACAAGTGGATCCTGCTGTCTTTTTTCAACTAATATATCATCCGCAATGATAGTATTTGTGCTAAAGACAAATAGGACCATAAATAAACATATTAATTTTTTCATACTTATCTATTTTACAAATTTAGAAAAATTATTACAAATCTGTAAGCGCTATCTTAGCCATTCATAGGCATTTCTTGGCGTTTTGTCCTTCATGTAAACGATTCCAGTATTAATAAAGCCGTTTTTAATAAGACATCTGTTCATGCCCTTATTGAGTTCATGAGTATCTACTTTAATATGATCATATAGATTTTTAAGATAATCAAAGATGTATGAAGCCATTCCCTGATGTTTATATTCATCCGCAATACATAGGCGATGTACAGCTATATAGGGAGTGTCAGACATCCACTTTCCATGTTCAATATAGTCATAACACTCATCGGGATAAATCAGGGCAAAGATGCCGATTAGCTTATCCGCATCTTTTAAAACATACAGTCTTTTTAATTCTATATCCTCTTTAAAAGTATCCTCATCCGGATAGCCATTCTGCCACTGGGGAATGCCATTCTTCCTCAAATAGGCTTTCTGGCTCTCTACAAGCGCAATAATACTTTCCAGGTCATTTATATCAGCTCTAGCTACAATCATTCTTATTCTTCTTTCTAATGCCCTTAAAAGCGGTCGAAATCTTCTTGACACCATGAGGATAGCTGAAAGCTACTGTCATGATGCCATTAATATTACTTACAACCACTCCTTCACCAAACATTGTATGAATAACGCTGTCTCCCTTGCGGTAGACTGGTGCATTTGTTTTGGCTAAAGATGAAGGAGTTTTAATATTATCCGTAAATATCGCATTGTTAGTCTTCTTTACCGGAATATCAAAAATACCAGACTTTGGAGCTTCATTGAGACTCTCGATATATTTCTTATCTACTTCTTCAATAAAACGTGACTTCGACTTATTTTCGCTTAACACAAAGGAGAAAGATGAACTCTCCAGCAGATAAAGCTCCTTCTTGGCTCTGGTATAGGCAACATAGGCCAGTCTTCTTTCCTCTTCCAGACCCTTCTGCCCTTCTTCCACTGTTCTCTTGCTGGGGAAAATTCCTTCCGACATACCGATCACAAAAACCGTTTCAAATTCCAGTCCCTTGGCCGCATGAATGGTCATCAGCTTTAAAGCCTCGCCCTGCTGCTCATTGGCTCTGTCGGTATATAAAGAAATCATTGAAAGATAGTCAGCTAAAGAAGAACCCGGATAATTATTCTGATATTCCATAATATCATCAATCAAAGACTTAATATTCTCCAGTCTTTCGTGTTCCTTTTCCTCTTCAAGCATCGCTCTGTAGCCTGAATCATCCAGCACTGCCTCAAGAAGCTCTTCAAGCTCTTCTGGTTCTTCGCTATTGAAACACCTCCATTTTTCAATCATCTTCACAAAACTGTCCATAGTGTTCTGATTCTTGGCATACAGACCATTTTTTACAGCATCATACATTGTCATATTGTTCTTCTGGGCTATTTCATAAATTGAATCAACACTTTTCTGACCAATACCTCTTTTTGGGGTATTTATAATTCTCTGAAATGCCAGATCATCACCCGTCACAATCATTCTAAGATACGAAAGAATATCCTTAACTTCCATTCGCTCATAGAACCTTAATCCACCATAAATAACATATGGCAGCCTTGACTCAATAAGCACCTTTTCCATATCCCTGGAAAGATAGTTGGAACGATAAAGAACAGCCATCTCATTAATATCTTTACCTTCTTTAAGCCTTTTCTTAACCTCTTCAGCCACAAACAGACACTCATCAGCTTCACTTAAAAAAGACTTATGCTTAATCTTTTCACCATCACCATTAACTGAAAATAAATCCTTCTCCAGTCTGGCCTTATTATTCTTGATTAAAGAATTGGCGCCCGAAAGAATATTATTGGTCGAACGATAATTCTGATTAAGAATGATGGTTTTAGTATCCTTAAAATCCTTATCGAAATTCACAATAATATTTACATCAGCTCCCCTCCAGGTATAAATAGTCTGGTCAGGATCACCTACCACATAAACATTATCATGATAGCTTGATAACTGCTTAATCAAGAGATACTGCTCCTTATCAATATCCTGGAATTCATCAACATGGATATATTTAAACTTCCTGGCCCATCTCTCCTCAATATCGGGATACATTGAAAAAATACGGGTCGTAAAAAGAATCAGATCATCAAAATCCAGACCATAAATCTGTCTAAGCCTCTTAACATAATAATCATATACCTGAGCCTTAAGTTCAAGTTTCGGTTCACCATAGGCCATATCCATTGCCTTTTCAGGCGATATATGCTCATACTTATTGTTCGCAATATAATCCAGTACACTTCCATAAGTCAGATCCTTCTTATCAATTTCTAACTGCTTATAGGCCTCCTTGAGTACTGTCTTCTGATCATCCTGATCGACAACCGTAAAATTCCTGGGATATCCCAGAACCTCTATCTCCTGAGACAGTATGCGCATGCAAAGAGAATGAATAGTTGATATAAAACAGCCGCTTCCCTTATCCCCCAGCATCTGGTTAATACGGCTTTTCATTTCGTTGGCAGCCTTATTGGTAAAAGTAATTGCCAGAATGTTATAGGGAGCCACACCAAGTTCCTCTATTTCATAGACAATACGCATAGTAAGCACTCTGGTTTTGCCAGAACCTGCGCCAGCTATAATTCTTAGATGCTTCGCATCTGAAATCACAGCTTCCTGCTGTGCATTATTTAATTCACTAAATTTGACCATGAACTTATTGTACCAAAGAAACAGAAAACTTCGACAATACAAGCGCCAGATATTTTAACAATTAATATAGCTTGGATTTTAATCCATTAATTTTCACCGATTAAATAGGTTATAATTTAAAGCATGATTAAAACAGATAACTTTAAAGATTACAGACTGATTGATGCCGGCGACAAGGCCAAGCTGGAAAGCTGGAACGGCATTATTTTAGACCGGCCAGACCCAATGGCGCTGTGGCCAAAACTAAAAACTGCTGAATGGAAAAAAGCCAGGGCTGTCTACCACCGCTCAAACAAGGGTGGCGGAAGCTGGGAATTTAAACAGAAACTGCCTGAATTCTGGACAGTAGGCTATCGTGATTTAAAATTCAAGGTAAGTCCTACCGGTTTTAAACATACCGGCCTATTCCCTGAACAGGCTGCCAACTGGGATTTTATCTATGAATCACTTAAAGATAAAAACGCCAAGGTATTAAACCTTTTTGCCTATACTGGTGCTGCCTCAATGGTAGCCTTAAGTGCGGGCGCTGAAGTAGTTCATGTAGATGCCTCAAAATCAATTAATGAATGGGCTAAGGAAAACAGAGACTTGAATAAGTTCCAGGACAGAAAAATCCGTTTCATTGTCGATGACTGCCTGAAGTTTATGCAGAGAGAAAAAAGAAGAGGCAATAGCTATGATGCCATCATTATGGACCCTCCCTCATATGGCCGAGGTCCAAACAACGAACTCTTCAAATTTGAAGAAAAAATCAACCCCCTGATTGAAGCGGCTATCGATATTTTAAGCGACAGACCGATATTTCTGATTATCAATACCTATACAACCGGCTATTCTTCAAGTGTTATTAAACAGGTACTTAAGGCAAATCTGGAAAAAACCGACTATAAATTTGATATAGTATCTGATGAAATCGGCATCCATATTGAAGAAAGCGAGTATGACCTGCCGTGCGGCTTTACAACCAGAGGTATTTTCCATGACTGATCTGAAAGTATATTATGAGGACAATCACCTGCTGGTAGTAGAAAAACCAGA
>JBJFHC010000290.1:18106-28205 GCA_051893275.1 Erysipelotrichaceae bacterium
CTGATCTGAAAGTATATTATGAGGACAATCACCTGCTGGTAGTAGAAAAACCAGAAAACATGCCTTCCTGTGAAGATGAATCAAAAGATTATGATTTATTATCACTCTGCAAAGACTATCTCAAAGAAAAATACAACAAACCAGGCAATGTCTTCTTAGGACTGGTCCACAGACTTGACAGACCAGTAGGCGGAGTGATGGTCTTTGCGAAAACTTCCAAGGCAGCTTCCAGGCTTTCGCAGGCGATTAATGATAAAAAATTCCGCAAAGAATATCTGGCTGTAGTTGAAGACAACGGTCTAAAAGACAGAGACATTCTTTTAGATAATCTCCTAAAAGACGAAAAAACCAATACCGTCAAAGTAGACAGAAGAGGCAAACAGGCTGAACTGGCCTATGAAGCAGTTAAGAGAAAAGATAATCTGGCCCTGGTTCATATTTATCTCAAAACCGGCAGGTCGCATCAGATCAGAGTGCAGTTCTCATCAAGAAACCATGCCCTGTGGGGAGACCAGCGCTACAACAGGAACGCAAAAAAAGGGCAGCAGATTGCCCTTCATTCCTACAGACTGTCTTTCCCACATCCGGTTACTAAAGAGATATTAACTTTTAGTTCCGAGATAGACAGATATCCATTCAACATGTAAAAAATCAGAACAGTCTGATTTTTTTAATTGTTTTCTTTTAACGCAATACATTCTTCACTCAAAAATGTAATATAACCAAAATTAAGCTTATCGCTGTCTATATCTGAGAATCCGCCCATAAACAGATTGTCTCGAATAAAAATAACTGTTGGATATTCCACCTTAAGATCATGTAAAGTTTTAGGCAGATAGCCCTTAGAAGAACTCACATCGCCTTTTAATTTAACATTCTGCTTAGCATATTCCTCAGAAGTATTCATATCATCATTATCACAGAGAATACTTAATACCTTAACATCAGGATGTTCATCAATATATTTATTTATTATTTCTATATCATTTTCCAGATTAAAGATACTCAGATAGAAAACCGTTACATAAGAGCTGATATAATCACTAAATGAATTAAGTGAATAGACGTCACCCTCTTTCTCATACAGCTCATTAAAATTAACAGGCTTAGACATAATACTTAAACTAAAATCTTCTGAATCAGCTAATTCCTCAAGTCTGTTCTTATTTAAGTCAGAGAGCTCGTTATATAGGGTATCCCCATCCCGGTATACATCAAAGATATTTAAGCCATCATCAGTAATCATATTCTCTTTTCTAAAACTGAACACGTGAGAATACAGTCTGTCCATTCTGGACAGATCAATATCCCCATGACAGATATAGGTACATTTGCCATCCTCAAAAAAGAAGAAAGTAGGATAATACTGTGGGTCAAAGGACATAAAATAGGAACTTAATTCTTCATTATAGGGAATAATACTAATACTCTCTGGATAATCGTTTCCCTCATAGAATTCAGCTATCTGTTCATTATCGCCTTCATTAAAATACTGATAGAAAGAAATATCCGGATAATTTTCAGATAGAATTTCATTATTTTCTATCTGATCTTTACAGTGTGGACACCAGTAGGCAACTACTTCGATAACTGTTTTGCCTTCATTATTAAAACTAAGCTCATTTCCATCAAGATCAGTTACAGTAATATCACTTAAATCTCTGCCGATACCTCTTAATACATAATCCGGTATTTCATTATTATCATTAATAAGTTTAAATTCCTTTTTTAAGTCTTCACTTAAATATGAATAAATACTTCCCTCGCTGATGCTTTCCATATATAAAACACTATTATCGCTAATAGTGTTATTTGAACATGCTGAAAGTAATAATGTTAATATAATCAATAAAATCTTTCTCATTTAATCAGTTTGTATATATCTTCCTTTATAGCTTCCATATCCGCTCTGCCCATCTCATAAAGCTTGACCAGTTCTTCCCTGTCGCCACCAAGTCTTGATACCTTGGCATGGCCAGTAGGATAACGATAGATAGCCTTTTTTTCATTATAGAGCCCACCTATAATATCCAGTTGTTTATAATAGTTGTCAGCTCTGACAGAGTAATCTTTAGCCACATTAGGACATTTAGGATATACCAGTTTCATTAAGGCCACAATAAATTTATTGGTCTTTTTGCGGACATAATCCTTTGGCTTGGTAGTTATAATCAGATAGCCATCATAGCCATCTTTCTGGGCTTCTTCGATGGGAATCATATCAGTAATACCACCATCCAGATATTCATGACCATTCTTTTTTACTCTATGCTGCAGGATAGGTAAAGAACAAGCGGCAATAATCAGGTCATCATCAAGTTCCTGGACTGGAATATAAATAGTCTTGCCGATATTTAAATCATAAAGACCAACTTTGGCATTTACACTATCATCAAAATTCTCGACGTTATAGCCTATTTCGTTTTTAAGATCTTTGATAAGATGGTTAACAGCCAGTGCTGAGCCTTCTTTTAAAACACCCTGCAGACCCAAGTATTTCTTGGAACAGAAATAATCAATAGTCATATTAAAGAGCCAGTCTTTTCTCTTTTTTAAGAAAGCAGTCAGATGAACAGCACCTGATGAAATACCATAGGCACCATCAAATTCAATTCCTTCATCTATAAGCCAGGACATACAGCCGGCAGTATAAGCCCCTCTGAGGCCTCCGCCCTCCAGGACCAGCGCAATTCTTTTTTTATTCTCCATAATAACTCCGATATGTCTATTTTAATATAAAAGAAAAATTTTTCAACACACAAAGTGGTATCATTTGTTTAATAAGAAAGGAATAGCTATGAAAAAACGACATATATATCTTAATGCGCCTATTACCTTAGGCTTCTCTCTAATCTGCATAATCGCCCTGATACTGAATCTTATAAGCTCGGGCAGGAGTAATGTACTGCTGTTTTCAACCTATGGTTCATCACTTCTAAGTCCTATGACTTATCTAAGACTTGTAGGCCATATCTTTGGCCATGCCAATCTGAATCATCTTGTTTCCAATCTGTTGTATATACTGCTCCTTGGACCAATGCTTGAGGAAAAATATGGCGACAGACTCATCATTGTCATACTCTCAACCGCCATAGTTACCGGCATTGTCCATAATGTCATATCGCCAAACACCATGCTGCTGGGTGCATCCGGCGTGGTCTTTGCCTTTATCATTCTGGCATCAATTACCGGAAATGAAGATGGCATTCCGGTAACCCTGATTATTGTGGCCCTTTTGTGGATTGGCAGTGAAATCTATACCGGCATTACTACAGCCGATTCCATCTCTCAGCTTACACACATTGTTGGTGGCTTAACAGGTGGCATTATCGGTCTGGCCTTTAAGAAGTAACTTATTTTTTATAGTAACGATAATAGTCCTCGTCTTTTTCATCATCGATGTAGACAGAATTATCTTCCTTGAGATAGAAGATTTCATCTTTATATAAGTCAATGAAATCTTCTTTTTTCATTTTTAGGCTGTTGCCATTAAACTTATTAACTACATAACCACCAGAAAGATAAAACAGATTACGTCCATCGCTGGTTATAACCGCCTTATCCTTAAGATACATCAGTGTTTCTTCAAAAGATTCTATTTTTTCCATAACTCTCCTATAATAAAGGCGCAAAAACATTCATCAGAGCTCTTGCGACATGTACAATAGCCCTGGTATTATTAATTTCCTTCATGGTAACCTCGTGAGATAGCTCCAGAGCCTTCAGGAAATTATCCTTCACATCCAGCAGAACATCATCATTATGAATCAGAAAACCGCATTCATAGTGCAGATAATAAGACCTGAAATCCATATTGACTGTTCCTACAAGACCAATACTGTCATCACAGACAAAATCCTTGGCATGCACAAAACCAGGCGTATATTCATATATATGAACTCCATTGCTAACTAACTTGGAATAATGTGATCTGGTAACCATGAATACCGACTTCTTGTCTGGAATATAGGGAACCATAATCCTGACATCTACTCCTGATTTAGCTGCATTGACCAGCGCATTCTCCAGTTCTTCATCAATAACCAGATATGGTGTACACATATAAATATAGTCTTTGGCATTATTGATCATATTCAGATGAATATTCTTGCAGGTATTCATATTGTCGGTTGGTGAGTCTACAAAAGGCAATACTATGTTATTCTTCTTTACAAAATCATGTTCAATGAGAAAGTCTTCATAATTAAGCTTATTTTTTGAACAGAAATTGTAAAACTGAATAAACGATAAAGTAAAGTTTCTGACACATTCACCTTCTACTCTTATACCAGAATCCTTCCAGTAGCCAAACCTGACTTCCGCATTAATATATTCATCTCCAATATTAACTCCGCCTGAATAAGCTATCTTATTATCAATTACCACTATCTTTCTGTGATCTCTATGATTGGTCATCGACAGAAGAAGCAGAGAAATCTTTACCGGCCCAAAAACAGCTACATTGATGCCAAGTGAATTAAGACGTCTGTTTAAGCCATCCGGCAAAGCCTCCAGAGAACCGCCATCGTCATACATCAGATAGACCCTGACACCCTGTTTTACCTTATCGCTTAATTTTTCAACAAGTCTGTCAAACATCTCGCCGTTTTTGACAATAAAGTATTCCAGAAAAATAAAATGTTCAGCTTTATCTATATCATTTAGAAGTTCTTCAAAATATTCTTCACCAATAGAGAAATACTTTAACTCAGAATTCAGATAATAAGGACAGCCACATTCCGAGGTTGAAACATACTGTTTAAGTATATCCCTGTCCTTAATTTTAAGATTGACACTTTCATCCTGCTTAAGCAGGCCCTGTTCCTTCAAATATTCATTGGTAAGCTCATGAGGTATCTTTTTATCCGCAAACAGCAGATACATAAAAACACCCAGAACCTGGAATATGGCTACCAGCAGTATCCAGGCCAGCTTATAACGGGGATGCTTATCACTGTTTAAAATATAGATAATAAAATACATATCGATTACTACCGACAGAAAGCGGAAAGTAGTCGTAATCCACTTGTACTGGCCAAATGAGGACAGAAACATTGTTGTAACAATAATAAAAGCCAGCTCCAGAATAAAGAGCGTCAGAATAAAATAAAACCTCGATTTAAAAAAACTCTTAACTACATGTTTCTTATGTTTCATAAATTTATTTTGTAGCGAAATACACACTTAAAACGCTCACCCTTGCCATAAAGCTCATGGTCATGGGGAACCTCTACAACCTCCACAAGTTCACCTCCCAGTTTCTCAAGCGTCTTGTAGGAAGCAACATTTTCCGGATCACAGGTAATAATCAGTTCATCCATCTTATATTCTTCTTTGGCTATCTTAAAAAGAAGTCTGCAGGCATCAAAAGCATAGTGATGGCCACGGTATTTTTTGATAATTCCATAGCCAACATGGCCATAATAATACATATCTTCATTCATTGTTAAGCGAAGATCGATACTGCCGATAATTTTTCCTCTTCCATGCAGATAAATATCAAAATAGACAGCTGCGACTCCATCAAAGGCTTCCTTTTCAGATACACTGTACTTCTGCCTCAAATCAACTCTTTCGCCCTCATATAATTTATCTTCATGATCATAAAGCATAGCTTCCAGAAATTCTTTCATTTTTAAAGTAAATACTTACCCTCTTCAATACTTAAATGACGGCTGTAGAACTCTTTTACAGTTGAATAAAGATATTCAACATCTTTAGCACCAGCTGTCTCATAGCTTGAATGCATTGCCAGACTTGCCAGTCCCAGATCAATAGACAGTAAAGAAATATTGGAATTAGAAATATTGCCCAGTGTAGAGCCACCTTTTGAATCTGAACGGTTGGCAAAAAGCTGATACTTAATATTTTTCTCATCACACATCTTCTTAAATAATGCCATACTCAAAGAGTCTGAGACATAGCTTTGCGATGCATTAACTTTAATTACCACGCCCTCATTAAGCAGAGGATGATTATTAACATCATAAAGCTCTGGATGATTTGGATGCAGTCCATGCGCATTGTCAATTGAAAGCATCATTCCTCTTCCAATCAGTGAATAATAATCAATATCTAAACTTCTGCAGATTCTGATTAATGAATTCAGAAGAAAGTCCGAGAAAGCACCCTGACGGGTTAAAGATCCAACCTCCTCATTGTCGAAACAGGCATAGACATTAATATTGTCTGCATTGAAATTATCAATAAAACCCTTTAGTGATACAAAACCACATTCCAGATTATCCAGATGATGAGAAGAGATAAGTTCCTTATCACTTCCCCAGTTTCTGGCTTCAATCAAAGGATAAAGATACAGATCAAAAGAAAGCACATCTTCCTTATTAACATTCAGTTTATTCGCAAGATATTCCTCTAAACAGAAATCCTTATTTAAACCGACTAAAGGCAACAGATCAGTCTGCGGATTAAGTTCAGCCTTTTTATCTGTACCCCTTGTAAGATGTGGGGCAACACTTGGAATAAGACAGAACATTTCTTTGCAGTCAAAGATAGTTTCAGCTACAAATCCATTATCATTAACACATACTCTGCCGGCAATCCCTAAAGGAATATCCAGCCAGGTATTCATCAGCATGCCGCCATATGGCTCAACATTAAGCTTAACACCAGCTTCGGTTTTAATAAGCGAATTTGGCTTCAGCTTAAAACTTGGACAGTCAGTATGTGAAGCACACAGATGCAGAGATGGATTATCAAGTCTATCGCCAATATTGAAAGCCAGAATGCTGGAATTGTTGCGGACGATATAATACCTGCCACCCTTATCAACATTAAAACTTTCATATTCTTCAAGCTTAAGATAGCCATTTTCTTTTAATTCATTTTCAATATTTCGGGTACCGTTAAATGCCGTTCTGGAATTATCCAGAAAGCTCATTAATTCATTTATCATCTGTATTCCTCCAAAATTCGCTTAACGCCTTCTTCTATCTGTCTGTAACAGGTTTCAAAATCTCTGGTATACCAGGGGTCAGATATATAGCCATTAAGCAATTCAATTTTATCATCATAATCCTCTACAATGTCCATTATTAATCGCATATTGGACTGATCCATCAGATATATATGGTCATAATAATCATAATCACTGTGACAGAATCTTTTCGCCTTTCTTTTACTGTATGGTATATTATGCCTGTCTAAAGTCTCCTTTGCAGCATAATACATATCGTTGCCAATCTCTTCATAGCTTAAAGCCATGGAAGCTATTTCAAAGTCATCTTCTATTCCTTCTTTTTTAACCATATCTTTCATAACGAATTCAGCCATTGGTGAACGACAGATATTGCCATGGCATAGAAACAATATTTTAATCATTAAATAAACTCCTCAAAAACATTTATAACTACAGTTTATCACAAACACTCTTCTGTAACGCTTTATGGTATACTATGCATTGAAAAAGAATAGGAAGGATTATTATGAAGAAAACTGGTTTTACAGTTCTTGTTTTACTCATTTCTCTGATTGCAGTTTCATGCGACGCAAATACACAACTCAGCAATCCACATACTGCTGAGTGGCTGGATGAGGCGATGATTACATCTCTTGATACCCTGAAGCGTGTTGATGAAGAAGGAATATTATATGAGATGACCTGTGACTATGACTACTATAACAGCCCAGTCTTTAAAACACTTTTAAGCAGATTTGGCCAGTATGATGCCGGCTGTTCATCGTTCACTACCTGGAATGAAACAGGTGACAGTTTCCTGACTGCCCGAAACAGCGATTATCGGCATACCGATTCCAATGGCGCCTATACTGGTTTAAATGTAGCCATGCACTGTGCTCCTGAGGGCAAGTACAAATCTTTAAGCATTGCGGATGCCTTCTGGCTGGCCATGGCAGGAGGCGACATACGGGCAGGTGCACTAGATGATGGAAACACGGATACCTCTTTAACTGTGCTGCTGCCTTATCTTTTTGTGGATGGCATCAATGAAAAAGGCCTGACTGTTTCCATACTCAAACTGGATGTCAAAGAAGGAGAAACTGCCGTTGACCAGAACGATCCCGATAAGACCACTATTGGCCACTTTGTGCTGGCACGCTATATTCTGGACAGCTGTGCAACAGTGGAGGAAGCGATAGCCATGGCTGAAGAATACAATATCAAAAGTACGGGTGGCATAGACCTCCATCTTTTTGTCAGTGATGCCACCGGTGCTTCCATAGTACTGGAATGGCGCTACAACCAGCTTATAGTGACAGATACCAATGTCGTGACCAACTTCTATGTAGGTTTTGATGATGCTGAGGATCGATACAAAAATGGAATCTGCACAGAAAAAGCTGTCAGACTGGAAAATACAGCACATGAGTATCATTATGGCTATGGGCATGGCTATCGCCGCTTCAACGGCATTGTCAGTGCCTTAGAGCGCTATATCGACCTGTCAGAGGAAAACTACATCACCAAGATGACCCAAACTCAGGCCATGCGCATCCTTAGCGTTGCAGCACAAGACCCAGGCACTGAGGCCACCTCAATGACGCAATACAGCGTTATTTATAATGCTCAGGAAAAATGCGCAACTGTCTGGCTGCATCAGGATTATGATACAGCCTATCATCTAACGATAGAATAAACACAGTTTGCCTGCATCAGATAGTGTTGCATGATAGATATCCCGGTTTATAAAAGTTAATCAATAGGAGCGTCGAAATCAAAAAATAGATGGCTAATCAAATTTAATGGAGTCTGTTAAACATAATAACATATTCAAAAAAAGGTATTGATCCTTTATGAAGATCAATACCTTTCTTTTTTCCTAATCTTGGTTAACATAACTGTGTTCGAAGCATTCATGTGACCAAGAAAGGAGACGTATAACGTCATATGAATAATATCATAGATTTCCTCAATATTAGTGATGACGATATTGTTTTATGTTATGAACTCTTATGACAAAACAATAAAAGCTCCCTGTCATTATTTAGCTGAAGATTTAACCAGAATTCCGTTTCAATTCCCAATGTGTAATAGAGTTTGCTGGCAAAAGAAGGTGAAATATTCTTTTGGCCATTAATGACAGATCTTATATCACCCTCACCCACCCCAGTACTTATAGAAAGATCATTCAAAGACATATTTCTGTCTTTCAGCACTTCTTTAATCGTTTCTCCTGGATGAATGATATATTCACGGGATGATCCTGTTCGATTCTGATTATTTACCATATCCTTCTATAATCGCATTTTTCTGTTTTTTAGTCTGATTATTCAACGTTTTTTCAAAAACTCTTGATATAGTTTAAAACACCAGACAAGTCCTTAAACTAATTTTTATTCTCAAATTTAAATCTAGCCCATGGAGGCTTAAAAGGTAAACAGTGAATTTTTAAATATGTAGAGAAAATTTTTAGATATTCATGCCGTAAAGCTTTTCAATCTGTGCACGGCATTTGATAAATTCTTTACATAATACTGGATCAAAATGACTTCCTGAAGATTCCTCAATAATACTGAAAGCTTTATCAAAACTATACTGTTGCTTATAGACACGCCTGCTTACCAGGGCATCAAACACATCAGCCAGAGCCATAATGCGGGCTTCAAACGGTATCTCTTCTTCTTTAAGCCCAGAAGGATAACCACTGCCATCCCACTTTTCATGATGATAATGAGCCACATTGACCGCAATATTCTTAAAGCTAAGATCATCGCTGTTCTGCAGTATTCTCTCGACAATTTCAGCACCCTTAACTGAATGCTGCTTCATAATCTCATATTCCTCAGGAACATATTTGCCAGGTTTGTTCAAAATAGAATCAGGAATGGCAATCTTGCCGAAATCGTGCAGTGGTGCTGCTTTGATGATTCTGTCGGCTGTTTCTCTATTTAAATATTTGTACCCCTTATCCTGCAGAAGATGGTCTACAAATACCTTCACAACATCACTGGTTCTTCGAACATGGCCACCAGTATCATTATCTCTGTTTTCTACAATTGAAGCCATGCTCACAATAATGTCATTTTGAACCTCTATCAGTCTCGAGGTTTTTTCTTTAACCTGCTTAGTTAATTCATCATTATAGTGTTCCATCAGCTGCAGATAAAGCTGTTCATCAGT
>JBJFHC010000290.1:28305-31475 GCA_051893275.1 Erysipelotrichaceae bacterium
AAAACGAAACTTATCATCACATATCACAAAACCATATTCCCTGGAATCCTCAATAGCTTCTGAAGATATGCCCTTTACATCATAGGTAGCTACTCTGTTTAACATCATCAGAATACCACCTGAACAGATTGTATAGGCAAAAGGCAAAAGTTCTATCTTTAAACCCAGAATCTTTTCGCCAATAAACACTACAATGCACAAAAGAAGCAAACATAAAGAACCAACCGAAACAAAATGTGATACATCCTTCTTTTTGCGCAAAGCGTTAATTACAATGACAAGACCGGTACTGAAAGTTATTCCAATATATATTGGACTTAATTTATGCAAAGGACCATATTCTCTCTGAAGGAAAGTATAGCCATCTTTAATAACCATCTGCACTGATTTATAGTACCAGTCAACATATTTAACCGATGAGGCACCAAGAAAAATCACAAAACTCAAAACTACACACAGGATTATCAGTGGTACCGGTATATGTGTCTTGCACAGATTGGCAATAGCCTCAATTGTAAATAAAAGGAGAAACGGATAAGCCAGACAGTACAGCTGATTGCCAAGCAGTACCCCTTCTTCAGTTACTGCACCAGCTATCTGAAGATAGGCCAGATTTACTGCCACCACCGCAACAGACATCAGAACATAATATATTGAAATATGCTTACGAAATCTTGTTAAAAGAAAAAACACATATCCTATAGAAATCATCAACAGTATGAAATAAGCTGCCTGCATCAAATGCCCCCTTCTATCCCGATATCCTTAATTTTGCTTATTTTATCATATAAACTGTAAATTCAAATAAACAACAAAATGCCTCGTTTTCATATTATAATAATAAAGACAATTTCCTTCTGTCTGCGGTAAACCCAGTTAACTGGTAAATCCACGTATATACAGACATGGGAATTGTCTTTTTAATTCAGATTAGCTTTAAAGAAATCAACAGCTTCAGCCATTGGCAAAGGCTTAGAATAATAATAGCCCTGAATATAGTCAATTCTTTCCTGATGCATTGTATCAAGCTCATCTTTGGTCTCAATACCCTCAGCCACCAGCTTCAGCCCCATATCATGAACCATCTTGACCACCGCTCTAACCACCTGCTTGGCCTTAATTGAAGTAAAGAAAGCCTTAGACATATCCTTATCAAGCTTAACCAGCGATACTGGCATATCCACAATATACATCAGGTTAGACTCACCCTTGCCGAAATCATCCAGTGAGAAAGAAAAACCATATTCAATCAAACGCCTCATATTACTCAAAAGAACATTGCGTGAACGGATAGAAGCCGTTTCCGTAATTTCCAGATTGATCATTTCCGGATTAATATCATGACGTCTGGCAATTTCAATCAGACTCTCAGCCAGATTTGGCTGATCACACTGCACAACCGATAAATTAATTTCAATATAATGAAGACCGAGATTATCATTCCTTGTCTGCTTAAGAAAAGAACATACCTTCTCGAACACCATTTCACCCAGCACCAGAATCTGACCGGAATCCTCAGCTACTGGAATAAAAGCCATTGGTGAAATAAGACTTCCATCTTCCCTTCTGATACGCATTAAAGCTTCAGCAGAGGTAAAACCATTATCGAGATTTGAATATATAGGCTGCAGAAACACTTCGACTCTGTCCTGTTCAATAGCCTTTTTTATATCATCCTCAACAGTACGTCTGTTCTTATACTCCTTTACAAAAACAAAATCAGCATAATAAACATAGCGTTCCTCAAAAGAGACATGGGCATGAGTATAGGCCAGAAACTGATAAAGATCCTCGCCGCTTTCCAGCATATCGCCATACTGATTGAAAATCAGATGGCTTTCTCTTTCTAGATAAGGCAGCATCTTGGACATCTCTTCGGTAATCTTTAAAAGAATATTTGTATCATGTGAAACAATAACTATGCTGGTACCAATATTCTTAAAAACCTCTACATTATGATAAGAATCCAGAAATTTCAGAATCTTGCGCATTGTCGAATATAAATCCGAGGAAAGTGTATCATCATCCTCAAAATAAAGCTCCAGAAAAGAAAAATTATCACCCTTGCCTATTATCTGATTAACATATTCATTTAAGGCATAAGAGTTAAAACAGCCAAGTTCCCTGTCGAGATTTACCTCCGGATTCTCCATTACCACATAAAGCACCAGCATACCGACAGCTGAGGCAAAACCAACTATAAGAAGATCTTTATTAATAAACTGAATAAGCGCTGCCACAATCCACACACTCATCCAGATAATAACCGCAAAATATCGGCGCGGATTAATCTGCTTTCGGAAATGTATGGCAACATAGACAGTAGCCAGAATATAGAGCACTACAAAGAAATAAACAAAACTTATCGATAAACCATAGGTATATACTGACAAACCATCGTCATAAATATAGATAGGCATCAAATAAACCAGCAATGACTCAACAGCACCAGTTATAAGCAGGATACTGGCGGCTTTTCTGTGCCTGATTTCTTCCATAATATCCGTCAGAACATAAACCAGAGCCGATCTTGAAGCCCATATTAAAGAAACCACATATACTTTGCAGACAATGTTTACTAAGTGAATAGATATATATGTTCGAAAATGAATAAACAGAAGTGATGAAATATCCAGAATCAGACTTAAAATAATAGCACACAGTGCCCTAAAGAAAACTCTTTCCTTATATAACCTCAAAGTTCTGTGGCTCTTATAAAGAATTAACAGAACTATAAGAATAATCAGTCCACATACCTGAAACTGTACCTTCATATTTCCCCCGATAGATATGAATTATTGTACTATGATTGCTTCCAGATTTAATTATTTATCTTCTGTTTTTTATATAAAAAATCCTTAAAATAAAAGAACCATCCCTTATATAGAATGATTCTTTAACATTTTAATTAAAAATCTAAGCGATATAAACAATACCACGCCAATAACCGCCATGGAAATTACTATAGCCTTAAAGCCAATATCTCTAACCTCACTGGCTGAAGTGACCAAACCTTTTACAGCTACCATCATGATCCAGTCTGTATCTGGCATTTTATGCATGCACAGATAATACTCCTCATCATTTAAAATCATGTTAGAAATCGTACTACCTTTAGTATTTAAATCATTAATCAGAAGCTCATAACTGTTTCCGTGAAGATAGGTACT
>JBJFHC010000291.1:0-7276 GCA_051893275.1 Erysipelotrichaceae bacterium
CCCCTTGCACATCCACCACCTGGCCACCTGGTGCCCCGCCGTCATCCCCTACCTGCTCCTCCCGCCGGGGTGGCGGTTCCTCATCGCACCGGGGTTTGAGGACGTCTGGTTCGACGAGCGACTACTGAAGTCGTCGTGAGGGCGGACGCCGCCCTAGTGGAGGCCCTCTGGCGTCATTCCTTTCCCAGCACCAAGTCCACCACCCGCAAAGCTCTTAAAAGTAAAGGCGCATCTGAATATTGAGGCAAAAACTTCCGGAATCATCTTAATATTGGTGCAGATAATCACAATAGTTCCTACAATATAAATTACCACCATGGCTGGCACTACTTTCTCAGTTACTGCCGCAACTCTTTTAAGTCCGCCGACAACAACCGCACCTACTGCCACAAACAGCACAATGCCTACCGCAATTGGCGGAATAGCGTAGCCCAGATCTTTACCAGCCGTTACTACATTGGAAACCATGGAGTTTACCTGTGACATATTGCCGATACCAAAAGAAGCTAATAAACAGAATAAAGAGAATAGTACTGCCAGAATCTGTCCGATATATTTACAGTATTTAATCGAACCTAGACCATCCTTTAAATAATACATGGCACCACCATGCCACTCACCATTTTCATCTTTACGACGATATAGAATACCCAGAACATTTTCCGAGAAGTTGGTCATCATGCCAAAGAAGGCAATAAGCCACATCCAGAAAACCGCACCCGGACCGCCAACCGCAATAGCTGAGGCTACACCGACAATATTGCCGGTACCCACTGTAGCGGCTAAAGCTGTACATAAAGACTGAAACTGCGAAATAGTCCTATCCTTGGTATGCGATACAACATGTTTATCTGAAAAAATTGCCCCGATTGTGCTTTTAATCCAGTGCTTAAAGTGGGTAATCTGGAAAAACTTTGTCAGCAAAGTCATCAGCACACCGACAAAACCCAGCAGTATCAGTGCCGGCCAGCCCCACACAATGCCATTAATCAAGTCATTGATTTCAGTTACTTTTTCAATAAAATTCATAATACTCCTGTCCCCTTATTAAATTAAAAAATCCAGATATAAATCCGGAAAGACAAAGAACATTGAATAAACTCTGTCCTTTTGCCTGAGAGATTGAGCATAAGCTCTTGCCCCTTCGGCCCTGCCTAAGCAGTGTCTCCAGAGGATGATCAAATATCTGTCTCATTAAGATTCAGATATTCTCATTTCAACCACCTATGTACAAAATGTTATCTTATTTAAGGCCCTTACACAATAAGTTATAAGTAATAAATGTTGGATTTTTACATTATAAATGAAACATTTTTACATTTCCGATATTATTTAAATATGAACATAACATTTAAACCAGCCGATAATTCAGATATACAGATAATATATTTACTGAACAAGGACCTGATTGACAGATACGAAAATATCAAAGATATCAATTACGCTATGGTTTTAAACTGGATAAAAGATAAAATCAGTAAATCCATCGATGAATATACATCAGTATATCTTGATGATAAGAAGTGTGGCTACTATCACTTCTTCAGAAATGAAGATGGTGTTTTAGAAATAGATGGCCTCTATATTTTCAAGGAATATCAGAATAAAGGTATTGGCAGCTATGTTATAAACTTTTTACTAAAAGATATAAATGAACCGGTAATGCTGTATGTCTTCATAAATAACGAAAAAGCCGTGTCTCTATACAGAAGACTCGGCTTCAGAGTAATACAGAATATTAATAATTCACGCTATATTATGGAAAAAACTATTTAAGCAGACCACAATCCCTTATCAGCTGTTCAACATCGGTATTCTTTATCATTTTTAGAAGCACATCAATACCAAACTTCTCTTTGAGATTTAAAGGCAGCTCATCAATCGTCTTCTTGTCAACCGCATAGTAACAGGCTTTCAGAAGTTCACGAACATCATATTGAGAACCCCAGACTTCCGGTACAGCACGGTCAACATTCATCAAAGTATAAACAGCTTCCATACCGGTTCTGATAGAATATTCAGTTGTAAAAATTGTATCCCTTTCAGTTTCGGCAAACTGACCAATAAAGGCAAAGTTTACGGCACCATCAGGTACTACCTTAGGACGGTCACTTTCTTTTCTTGGCATAAAGAAGGCATTAATATAAGGCATGTAGCAGGTAGTAGTGTTACATCTGTTTGCTGCATAATCCTCAATCTTTTCATCTTCTATGCCGATATGATACAGCCACTCTTCACAGATTTCTTTACCGGTACATTCACGCATTGGCTTTTTCATATAGTTTCCTGCCTTATTTGTGTTCAAAGAATAAAGCCAGATAAGCACACTGTCTTTGTCCTGTGACTTAAACTGAGGCTGACGGTTAATGGTCCATGACAGATACCAGTTATCTGTAGAATCCTTAACTGTCACAATACCACCGGTAGTAACCTTGCCGCTTCTTGGATCTCTTTTACATATATTAATAATATGCTGAATAATATCTTCATCTTTAGTTTCAATAGTAGCCGACATCCAGTTTGTTGCCTCTGCATCACCACAAAACTTTATTGGATTGCCATATTCTCCATTTTCAGCCTGTGCTGCGATATTATTCCAGAGGTCCCATGACTCACCTTTTCCATCTTTTATGCCACTTAAATCTGGTGCACTGTTCTGATCACCATAACAGCTGGTATCAGTGCAGCAGCCATTGGTGATAAAGACAAGATCATCTTCAATCAGATCAATAGAACCTTCTTTTCCATCCTTAAGATAATCAATTCTTCTGGCGATTTTTCTGTCATCATTATTTTCAATTACCACATTCTTTACATCCATGCCATATTCAATCTTCACACCATGACTTTCAAGATATTTTACCAGTGGCAGAATCATGCTTTCATACTGATTGTACTTGGTAAATCTCAATGCTGAAAAATCAGGCAGTCCATCAATATGATGACAATAACGGCATAAATATCTCTTCATCTCAAGAGCGCTGGACCATTTCTGGAAAGCGAACATTGTCTGCCAGTACAGCCAGAAATTAGTTTCCCAGAAAGAATCTGGAAGTACTTCACTTATCTTCTTATCCTCGAGTTCCTTCTCTGGTGTAATAAACAGTTTTGATAGAGCTAAGGCTGATTCCTTGTCCAGCTTAAACATTTTATCGGTATGGGCATCTTCACCTCTGTTTATGGAAGCACGACATAATGAATAGTTTGGATCTTCCTTATTCAGCCAGTAATATTCATCCAGTACGGATACTTCGGGATTTTCAATTGATGGAACATCTCGATACATATCCCACATACATTCAAAATGATTATCCATCTCACGGCCTCCACGCATATAGAAGCCTTTGGTGATATCTTTTCTGCCATCACATGAACCGCCACTAAGTTCAAGCTTTTCCAGAAGATGAATTCTCTCACCACTTACTTTTCCATCTCTTACAAGATAAAAGGCAGCAGACAGGCCTGCCAGTCCAGTTCCAATAATATAAGCCGATTTCTTCTCAGCTCCCTCAGGTTTTTTTGGGTGTGCAAATGCTTCATAAGTTCCTGCACCATAATACATATAACAATTCCTCCTTGTATTTACAGTTATAGGATACAAAGAAAAAAGAAGCTCCTGAATAGACAGCTTCCCTTAAATGTATGATTATTACGACAACAAAAGTCAATTGTCTTAATGATTAAGCCTGGCATTACTTAAAGCCTGAGAAAATGTACCTTTAATAAGCGAATTGAGTCTTGAAACAATCAGTTTAGGATCACCATTCATATCTTCATCCAGCCATTCGACCACCAGACCCACAAAACCGTATTTATAGAAATTCGCAATAAACTTCTTGTCATCATCCTTAACCGTCATCCCTTTAGACTTCTCCTCTACCACCTGATAAAGAAGATTATAGGTTACCCTGTACAGATATCGTTTTGTATAATCGTCAGGAATATGATGATAGACATTAAGCACAAAGTTCCTGTCTTCCCTAAGCATGTCAAAAAGCGATTCAAAACCCTCCTGCCAGGTGTCATAGCTTGTATTATTCTTAAGAGCGTCATCAGATTCCTTTTCAATTATCCAGCCCACCAGCTCCATGATATCCGCAAAATGATAATAAAAAGTCTGACGGTTAATCCCGCATTTATCTGTAATATCACTGACCGTTATCTTGTTCAATGGCTTATCCTTAAGCAGATCCTTAAGCGCATAGGCCAGGGCAATTTTGGTAGTAGTGCCACTCATGCCATCGTCTTCCTCAGGCAGCAGTGCTTATATTTTTTACCAGAACCGCATGGGCATGGATCATTACGGCCTACTTTAACCTTCTTCACTTCAGGTTCTTTTGGCTTAACTCCCATGGCAGCAAATTCTCTCTGAAGTCTTTCCATCACATCACTGTTATCATTTACATGTGCAAGTTTACTAAGTTCATTTGGACTGTAGCCTCTAAGTTCCCGTTGTTTCATAGAGTTATAGGCCTTAAGTATGGCATCCATATAGGAACTGAATTCATCAAAGTCCTGAGGTTCCTTAAGTTCAGCCACCTCCAAAAGATAATTATAAACATCATTATAACTGCTGGCATAAAGATAGGCATCAAAAATATCTTCCTCAAAAACCCTGCCTTTAAAAAACTTATAGAGCGATTTCAGCTCAGAATTTGGAAAATAGCCCTGCTCAAGAAAAAAATCCATCTGTTTCTCACCAGGAATAAAGAACGGTCTAATACCCTGTCTTTCAACCAGTTCAATCTGTTTCATTTCATCGATATGCAGAAGCTCGGTAGGATCTTTTTCTTCACCCATCTGTTTTAAAATCTTAATAGTATCGTCGCTATATAAAACTGGCCTTAGAATTTTAGTACCATAGCCCAGTTTTCTGAAAGCCTCAACATCCTCGTCTACCAGAATATAGCCTGAAGCTGTTTCATACAGAAAATCATTAACCTCATCAGCTTTCAGATTGTCATCAGCTTTTAGTCTATATAAAGCATTCAATACCTCCAGAGGATATATACCATACAGGTATTGTGCAGTATCTACACATTCATATAACCATTCACTGTTTTTCATTTCTTATCTTTCTCCTTAATTCTTCTATCTGTTTCATTCTTATCTGAACCTTCTGTTCCGTTCCCTGATCACTTGGATGATAGTAATGATGACTCTTTAATTCATCAGGCATACAGCTCATGGCTGTAAGATGTTCCTTGCTGTCGTGGGCATATTCATAGCCCTCCCCATAGCCCAGTTCCTTCATTAATCTGGTAGGGGCATTTCTTATCTGCAGAGGAACATCTAAATGCTGGGTACTTATGGCATCTTTTTTAGCTGCCTCATAGGCCATATAAAGCGAATTAGACTTGGGTGCCAGTGCGCAATAAGTAACCGCATGAGTCAGATGCACATTACATTCCGGATAACCCAGATAATGACAGGCATCATAGGCTGCGATACAGATCTCCAGTGCCCTGGAATCAGCCATGCCGATATCTTCAGAGGCAAAACGCACAATTCGTCTGGCAATATATAGCGGATCCTCGCCACCCTCAATCATCCTGGCCAGATAATAAATAGAGGCATCTACATCAGAGTTACGCATACTTTTGTGCAGTGCTGAAATCATATTGTAGTGATTTTCATCATGGCTGTCATAATTAAGACTTCGACGGTTCAGACACTTAAAAACCTTTTCTTCATCTATATAATAACTTCCATCTTCCATCCTGGAAGAATTCATCAGCATCTCTAAAGTATTATAGGCAAAACGAACATCGCCACCACTGTACTCTGCAATAATTTCAATACACCTATCACTTATATTGACCGTTTCATTACCATAGCCATCTTCAGACACAAGAGCCTTATGCACAAGCTTAACTATATCTTCCTTATTAATACTCTCTAGGACAAAAACACGGCATCTTGATAATAAAGCGTTATTAATCTCAAAAGAAGGATTCTCGGTAGTAGCCCCAATCAGAATAATTGAACCATTCTCCACAAAAGGCAGAAAAGCATCCTGCTGAGCCTTATTAAAACGATGAATCTCATCCACAAACAGAATAGTATTCTGGCCAAGACGGTTTCTTACCTTAGCCTCCTCCATTACTTTCTTGATTTCCTTAATGCCACTGGTCACAGCTGAAAACTCCACAAAATAACTCTGTGACCTGTTGGCAATTATCTTGGCCAGCGTAGTTTTGCCCACACCTGGAGGACCCCAGAAAATCATGGAACTTACCGCATCATTATTAATCATTTCATAAAGAAGTGAAAGTTGCTTCTGTCCCACAAAATCCTCAAGCGTCTTTGGCCTCATTCTTTCAGCTAAAGGTATCATAGATTTATTCTACCATTATTCATATTTAAAACTCCTGATGTATTCAAAAGCCTTCTTAACAGCCGGGGACAATTGCTTATCATTTAAAACACTTACCCCTATTTCCCTTTCACATTCAGGAATAATCTTAAGCATCTTCACTTCATTTTCCATTCCCTTCATCGTAAGAAGGGGCATAATCGCAAAACCAAAACCATTTTTCACCATCTCCACCGTCGTCTTATCGTCAACTACATGACAGACAGTTCTGACTTCCAGATTAAGCCTGTCCATTATTAGGCGGGCATCTGCATCACAGGATTCCCTCTGCATCACAAAGGCTGCCCTGTCCAGACTTTCCAGCTTGATTGTTTCATCGGATTCAGTAACAGTATCCTTAGATACAATACACATTAATGGATCAGAAAAAATCTTACAGAAAGAAAAACCAGGATTAACTGTTCTGGAGAGAAAACCAATATCCACAATACCACTTTTAAGCCAGTAAATAATATCCTCATATGAACCCTGATATATCTCAAAAGAAATTTGCGGAAACTTTTCATTAAAACCCTTAATTATTGAAGGAATATAAAAACACATCGAATTAAAAATGCCCAGTCTGACATGCCCCTTATCCAGACCATTCAGCTCATCTGCGAGTTCAAAAAGTTCATCCTCTTTCCTTACTATTTCTTTGATATGAACAACAAGAGTTTCTCCTTCGCTGGTTAATGAAACATTTCGATTATTTCTTATAAACAGCGCAAAACCAAACTCCTTCTCCAGCTGTTTAATAATATGACTGACAGCTGGTGAAGTTACATTATGCAGTTCAGCGGCTTTCTGAAAACTTCTATATTTCGCAACTGTCAAAAACACACGATAATTAAATATTTCCATAAATGGAATCCAGTGCATTCAATGACACTGCATGGAATCTACTGCATTCACTCGGGA
>JBJFHC010000292.1:0-1885 GCA_051893275.1 Erysipelotrichaceae bacterium
TCATTATCTTACGGCAGTCCTCAAACTGCTTCGCCATTGTTACAACATCGTTTTTGTCCATAAATTTCGTTTAAATATTTAAACGATTTATTTATATCACATTAAAAGAATATTTTTTTAATGGTAAAGAAAATCAAGACAAATGACTCAAAAATAAAAACCTCGGATCTTACGCAAAGTAAGTGAAATATAGCTTTAATTGAAGGAGGCACTATTGGTGACCTCCTTTATTTTTGACTTCAAACACGGGCTAATATTTGTATATAGCTATATGTTTAGCTTGTGTTAAAGATAGGGCTATGATATAATTATATTAGCTATATAAGGAGGCTCTTATGTCCATATCGAAGTCTTACAATAAACAGAACGGGGTTACCTATGTCTATGAGGTAATTGAAAATTACTGGGATAAGGAAAAGAAACAGTCCAGAAATAAAAGAAAACTGATCGGCAAAATAGATCCTGAAACCGGTGAAATGATACCTACTGCCTCTAAAGGAAGAAAAAAGAAGTCTGAAAACAGAGAAGACTACAGGAGTATGTATGAAAAAGCTCAAAAGGAGCTGGCTTTAAAAGAAAAAAGAATCAAAGAACTTGAAGATATTATCGCTGATTACGTTAAGGATGAAGTTCAGTATCTGAAGGATACAGAAGACTCCTTAAAAATAAGACGCATAAAGGCTGAATCTCTTCTTCATAAGCTAAGGTGAACATTATGGCTCAAATGCCTGTTTTAAAGCGTGACAGAGAATCTGTATTAGACAGTATAGAAATCAAGGATATAAATGAACTGATGTTTGGCAGTGAGCTTGAAATAGATCCGCAAAGAAAAACAGTAGTAGATTATAAGGGGAAAAAGATACACATCTATCTCAGATCAGCCTCAAAGTCCGGTACCTGTCCATGCTGCAAAAAGGAAAGTACACTGATTCACGGCAAAGGTTTCCGTCATCCCCAATGGATGCCAATACAGGGTATGACTGCTTATGCCCATATAGAACTTAACCGGTATAAGTGTATTAATGATGAGTGTCCTGTTAGAACATTTACTGAGGAACCTGATAATGTGAAGTCCTTTCAGCACAGATCAGATATGGTAAACACTTTTATTCTGGCTTTATCGATATTCTGCAGCGATACAGTCGCGTCTTTAATATGTTCACAATTAGGCATACTTGTAAGTCATGATTCCATCAACAGAATGCTTGATAATATTACTGTAGAGGATAACCCGGATATTGATTTTGTAGGAATTGATGATGTAAGTCTCAGAAAGGGACAGACATATCACACTGTTATATATGATGGAAACGACCACCACCTTCTGGCTCTTTTAGATGGAAGAGATGGGAGTGAACTTAAGGAATGGCTTAAAAATCACCCAAAGATTCATACGGTTGCCAGGGACAGGGCTGGTGCCTATGCAAATGCGATAAGACAGATTCTTCCAGACAGTCTGCAGGTAGCTGACAGATTCCATCTTCTGCAGAATCTGATTAAATATCTCAATGATATATTCAAGGAAAACATTCCTTCAAAGATTTTCATTCGGAATAGTGAAGTGCTTGATGAAGAGCCAGAAAAAATTAAAGTAGAAAAATACCCTGTGGACATGAAAGAATTTGATGATATCCATTATGACAACTCCCCGCCTATTGATGAAAAGACAGGCGAAGTAATAACTTATTGCGATAAGACACGTTTTGAAGGAAAAAAACAGTATAAGAGGCAGAAGGAAAACCGGGAAGAAAAATATAGGATGATCGTAAGTCTTAGAAAGGAATGGAAAGAAAGCGTTAAACCAAAGAAAAAGGAATTTGCCCAAAAGTACGGATTAAGCACCATGTCAGTGAACAAGTATCTGAACATGACGGATGAGGAAGTG